>CAYWBD010000132.1:0-5783 GCA_964456315.1 uncultured Thermoflexus sp. | reverse complement strand
GGCCGGGAGCTGGGCCGCTTCGGCCAGTTCCCACAGGGTGGGTTCGCGGTCGAGGGTGCTGGTGAGGTCGCGGCGGATGCGCTTGATTTTGTTGAGTTTTTCCGCGGTGTGCACGGGGATGCGGATCATGCGGGATTTGTCGGCCATGCCGCGGTGGATGGCCTGGCGGATCCACCAGGTGGCGTAGGTGGAGAACTTGTAGCCCTTCCGGTAGTCGAACTTCTCGACGGCGCGGATGAGCCCGATGTTGCCTTCCTGCACGAGGTCCAGCAGGTTCATGCCGCGGCCGATGTACTTCTTGGCGACGCTGACGACCAGCCGCAGGTTCGCTTCGGCGAGGTGCTTCTCGCTGCGGGTGGCCTCTGAGCGGATGCGCGCAAAGTGGGAGCTGAACAGGAACTCGTAGACCGGGAGGCGCTCCCCGTTGGCCGCGGCAGCAAGCACGCGTGGCACGCGGTCCAGTCGTGGGTCCTCGCCGAGCGCGTCGACGGCCTCGGGCGGTACCAGCGCGGAGGTGACTGACAGGTCGACGACGATCTGCATGCCCTGCTCAGGGGAGCAGTTGAAAGCGTCCGAGAGGTAGTTGAGCAGCGGCTCGCTATGCGGGCCGTCGATGAGCGTGCGGACCTCCGGGCTGGCCATGAGCGTGGCCAGGGTGACGCCGGACTTCTGGCCCAGGAACATCGCCACGGAGTCGGCGGCTTTCTGTTGGGTACCGAGCCTGGACAGCAGCTCGCGGGTGATGTCTGACGACGTCGGTTTGTGGCCGTCGCGCTCAGTAAGCGTCTTCTCGGCAGCCTCCAAGTGGCGTTCCAGCTCCATGGCGCGTGCCAGCTTGCGCTCGTCGGCTGCCTTGAGGAGGCCCACCCGGCCGATCTCGCGCAAGTACATGCGTACGGGGTCGTCGGTGAGCTCCGTGTCTTCAACCAGCCGGGCGATCTCGGCGGGCTCAATAGGCTCCGCCTCTTCGACGGCGGCGAGCGCGTCGGGCGTGGGGTCGACCCAGCCGTCCGCGGCCGCGGCTGCGCCGTCGACGGGCAGCAGCCCGGGAGCGGAGTTGGCCTCGTCGTCGAGCGACGCCGCAGAGGGTGCGACCGCGAATGGCGCCGCGCCGTCCCGGTATGGTGAACGGTCTGCGACGAGCCCTTCACGGTGCGCGGGGCGGGTGAGCTTCTTTTGAGCCTTCATGGGTGTCCTGTAAAGACTTGCCGGAGCCTGGAGTCTGCTTCAGTGGCCCGCCGGAGTAGGTCTTCCATCTGCTGTTCGCTGATCTGGTCCCGCGGCCCGGAGAACGCCTGCATTTCGAGCGTTTTCATGAGCCTGAGGTGCCGCTCACGGAGGCGCCGCACACACTGGCTCACTGCTTCCACACGCTGCAGCTGGTCCGAGGGCGGCAGGACTGCATTCTTAAGATGCTCGATCTTACTCGCCAAAGGGTCGTCAATGGGCGGCTGGGGCATGCCGGTTTCCGGCGATCTGGACCAGGCGGCGAAGACTTCGCGGGCCGCTGCGTCGCGGAAGTGCTCGGGCGGGACAGCGAGCGCGTACTCGCGCAGGTCCGGGTAGGCGAGCAGCAGCGCCAGCAGGTGGTCCTCGATGGCGTCTTCGGGCGCGGCGCCCAGCGCGGCAGCGACCTGTGACGCGGCGAGGCGCTCTTCGCGCTGCTGCCTGTGCGGCGCACGACGCGGCCCGGCTCCCGCCGCGGGCCGGTTGAGCATGGCGCGCACACGCTCCTCGGGCACGCCCATTTTCCGGGCAAGCAGCGTCCAGTAGCGGTCCTGCTCATAGGTGTTCTGGACGGCGAGGATGGGCCCGCGCACGGCCTCGAAAAGGGCCGCCTTGCCGGCGGAGGTCGCCGGGTCAACGCGGAGGGCGTGGGCTTCGAGCATCCACTCTATGAACGGGGTGGCCCGGCTTATGGCCTCCAGCCACGCCTCGCGGCTGGTGCGTATGGCTTCGTCGGGGTCCTTGCCGCCCTCGGGCCGGGCCACGCGCACCTCGACGTTGGTGTGCCGGCCCGCAGACAGCAGCCGCCAGGAGTCGGAGAGCTCACGCAGGGTCGCCTGCTCACCGGCGGCGTCGGAGTCCAGGCACAGCACGATCGTGCCGGGGCGTGGCCGGTGTCCGGCTGGCGGCGCGCTTGCTGCGGGCCGCGCCACCAGTCGCGCCAGGGCCTCCAACTGGTCCGCGGTGACCGCGGTGCCCATGCAGGCGACGACGTCTGCGATGCCGTGCTCGTGCGCGGCGATGGCATCCATGTAGCCCTCGACGACGACGGCGCGGCCCGTGGCGCGTACGGTGTCCTGGGCCCAGTTGAGGCCGTAGAGCAGCCGGCCCTTGTCGAAGGTCTCTGACTTCGCAGTGTTGAGGTATTTGGGCTCCGAGCCGTCCAGCGTGCGTGCGCCGAACCCGCAGAGCCTGCCCTGGGCGTCGCGGATCTCGACCGTGAGCCGCCCCCTGAACATGTCCCGCCACGCGCCGTCGCGTGAGCGCGTGACGAGGCCGGCGTCCCGGGCGGCGCGCGGGTCCACGTTTTTCGAGCGCAGGTGGCTGCTCAGCGTCTCGAGGCCGGCCGGCGCCAGGCCCAGGCCGCGCCGTTCCGCGGCCTCTAGCGTGATGCCGCGGCCTGCCAGATATGCCCGCGCCGCCTCGCCCTCAGACGATTTGAGCCGGGCGAGGAAGTAGCGGGCAGCGACCTCGTTGGCCTCATACAGGTCTGAGACCGGCCGCCTGGGGCCGGAGGGCGTGTCCGTGGCCTTGATGCCAAGGTCGTCCGCCAGGCGGCGCAGCGCATCGTTGAAGGGGATGTTCTCGCGCTTCATGACGAACGAGATGGCGTCGCCCCCCGTGGCGCAGGCGCCGAAGCAGTGCCAGGTGCCGGACTCCGGGTAGACGACGAAGGAGGGCGACCGTTCAGAGTGGAACGGGCAGAGGGCTTTTGGGGTGCGCGACGAGGTGTCCAGCTCAGTGTATTTGGACACGACCTGGACTATGTCTGCGCGCTGTTTAACTTCGTCGAGGAGTGACACTGCCGGGATGTCCAGGCGCCACCCGTCGCGCCGAACTTGTTGGTCTGCGTATCGGGGCTGCCCTCGGCCGAGTATACGGACGGGCAACAGGGTGCGATAGCAGCCCGTGACAAGGCCCGCGGCGCCGTCTCGGGCGCGACGCTGACAGGCGATGGCAATGGGCTAGCCAGAACAGTTCGCAGACAAGCCAAGAGCAGCCTGCTGGCCCTCGGCGTGGCGGGCGGGCCGCGCGGTCCCGCCGCAGCCCCAGCGTCGTCCCAAGCGGAGCGAGGGACCTGGGGTGGCGAGGGTCGTCTCCAAGAGGGCTGCCCCACCCCAGATTCTTCGCCTCGCAAGCTCGGAATGACGTGCAAGGTGCAGGATGTCAACAGCGCCATACGATCTGGAAGATCGCGGACGCACAACGAGGACGGCGCGTCCAGGCCAACGTCCCGCATCTAGCGACGCTCTTGCGACCAGGTCCTGCGTCAGCCCTGAGCTGAATACCAGTCCAGCACACGCAGGGCGCGCAGCGTGTTCCAGCGGCTCGACGTGCCGCTCCCGCCTTCCATGTCGAAGTGGACCTTGCCGGCGTGGGGGTTACCGAGCGGCCAACGTCCGTTGTGGTGTTGCTTCCCGGCCACCAGGTCGATGGCCTCAGCCACTCGTTCATCGGGACCGGCCCCGGCTTTCCGCAAGTAGTCCAGGCCCCACAGGACGTCGTAGTGCCAGCGAGTCGGAAACGAGAATTCTCTCCAGTCGCGACCACTTTTCCGGTCCCGATCTATCACTTTTCCCGTTGACAGGGATCTGAACAGCTTCCGTTCCAGCAGATACTCCTGGCCTCGGAGGCGAGCACCCTTTGCTGCTACTGCGCTGGTGGCGCCTTTCGCCTTCTCGTATTCCAGCAGCCCTTCCAGGACGCAGATGGTGGAATTGAAGGAGGACCGATTGCTCGGTGGAGCTTCGCAGTTCCAGCCGCCATCCTGTAACTGCTCGCTGAGAAGCCGGTCGACCAGCCGGTCGCTTGCCTCGCCGAAGTAGGCGCCGCAGGCGAGGACCCTGCCGTTGATGCAGGGTTCGACCTCGCCCTCGAAGAAGGGCGAATGGCCGTGGTGCGGCCCCCAGTCGCTCTTGTCACGGATCAGGCCGATCGCCTTCCGGGCTTGCGGGCTGGCCGGGTTCAAACCCAGTTCCCTCAGGAGCATCAGGGTTTCCATGGTGGAGGCCCAGCTCTGAAAAACCCATGGGCCGCCACCCCAGTTCCCATCAGCCCCCTGGAGGCCGAGCAACCGGGCGCCCCAGCCTTCGACAGCGACACGCGACCGCTCAGCGGCGAAAACCTTATCGGGCTCTCCGGTGAGGTCACGCATGACCTGCCATCGGACCGAAGGGTCCGAATCAAGCAGCCAACGTATGGCCGCTTTCTTAGGCTTCCGGGGCTTCTGGATTTCCCGACTCGACATCGCCATCTGTTGGTACATCCATCAAGAGGCGGTTGTGACAACGCGTGTTGCCAACTGTCCCAGACCTGTGAGGCGATGGTAGCGGTGGGGCCAGGTCAAGCCGCAGACGAACTGGGGGAGACTCAACAACACACATGCATATGCACAATGCTTGCATGACTAGGACAACCGTGGTCGTGGACGACGAACTGATCGCCCGGGTGATGAAGCTGTACGGCGTCCGCACCAAGCGCGAGGCCATAGACTTCGCGCTGCGCGCCGCGGCGGGCGCCAAAGACAGTCGGGCTCTACTCGACCTGAAAGGCTTCGGATGGGACGGAGACCTTCGGGAAATGCGCCGCAGCCGCGTGACCCGCTGATGGTCGTCGCCGACACATCTGACTGGGCCGAGCTCCCGCGCGATACAGGCCAGCGCTGCCTACGCGTGGTGAACAGATCAAACACGCCATCAAGTATGAAGCTCGCTCCCATCCTAGACCGAGCGGCCGCGGCCTGGTCCATGTGCAGCACTGTCTTTGGGCCGCCGCGCGGTTGTACGATTCCGTGCGACGCCGGAGAGCGGTGGTACCTCAAGTTTTGTTCAACGACATGTCGGGACCGCCTCCCTTGTTCAGCGGCAGAGCCGATCGGAGACCGGGATGAGCCAACATCCACCGCGCCCACGTCATGCCACACTGGCCTTTTCTTTTGGGGCCCTGATGTGTGGAGCGCTGCTTGCAGCGGTCTCAGCCGCCTGCGGGGGCGACGGCGCGGCAACGACCCCGTCGGCGCCAGAGGCGCAGGCGCCTGCGGCGCAATCGACGCGGTCGTACACGCTCGATGACCTCGGCGCCATCGGCTGGAAGCAAAAGGAGCCGTTCGTACTGCAGTTCCCTGGCGCGACGGCAGCTTTTTGGGGGTTCCTTGATGCCCGCGAAGTGGCGGTGGTGGTCTACCCGTCTCCATCTGTGGCGGGTCAGCTTGGGACCGCGGCGGGCGTCAGTCAGATGCTGGTGCTGGAGGACGGCTCATACGCGCCCGGAGTGGAGCGTTACAAGTGCCAGGGCCTCCGGCCGGGCAGCATGGCAGTGAAGCTAAACCTGCCTGACCTGACCGGAGACTGCGCGCCGCTGCCGGGCAAGATGAGCCTGGGGTCCGCCTGCCTGCCGGGGTTCACTTCATCCGGAGGGGTCCGCCAGCCGGAAGCAGAAGGCCAGCCGGAGGTCAACTACCAGACCTGCCCCAAACGCGTACCGACCTACGCCGAGTACGTCATAGAGGGCAACCTGCTCCTGTTGTGCGAGTCAAAGTCCGAGGGCGCCGACGCCGA
>CAYWBD010000131.1:0-5055 GCA_964456315.1 uncultured Thermoflexus sp. | reverse complement strand
CTCACCATCCTCCCGGTGCTCCCGCCTGAGCTGCACCCGATGGTCCAGCTCGACGGTGGCCGCTTCGCCACAAGCGACCTCAACGACCTCTACCGGCGCGTCATCAACCGCAACAACCGCCTGAAGCACCTGATCGAGCTGCAGGCGCCGGATATCATCGTGCGTAACGAGAAGCGCATGCTCCAGGAGGCCGTTGACGCCCTCATCGACAACGGCCGGCGCGGCCGCGCCATACAGGGCAGCCACAACCACAAGCTGAAGTCCCTCACGGACCTCCTGCGCGGCAAGCAGGGACGCTTCCGGCAGAACCTGCTGGGCAAGCGCGTCGACTACTCAGGCCGCTCGGTCATCGTCTCCGGGCCCAACCTCCGGCTGCACCAGTGCGGGCTCCCCAAGCGGATGGCGCTTGAGCTGTTCAAGCCGTTCGTCATGAACGCGCTGGTGGTCAAGGGCTACGCGCACAACATCAAAAGCGCCAAGCGCATGGCAGAGCGCGCCCGGCCGGAGATCTGGGACATCCTGGAGGAGGTCATCCAGAACCACCCTGTGCTCCTCAACCGCGCGCCCACGCTGCACAGACTGGGCATCCAGGCCTTCCAGCCAATCCTCGTCGAGGGCACCGCCATCCAGATCCACCCGCTGGTGTGCACGGCGTTCAACGCCGACTTCGACGGCGACCAGATGGCCGTCCACGTGCCGCTATCGAGGGAGGCCATCCTCGAGTCGCAGCGGGTGATGCTCAGCACGTACAACATGCTGTCGCCCAGCTCGGGAGAGCCCATCGTGGCCCCGACCCTGGACATGGTCCTGGGCATGTACTACCTCACCGGCGCCGAGCCGGCCGTTGAGGGCCAGAAGCTGCGTTCGTTCGCGAACTTCGAGGACGCGCTGCTGGCTCACGACCTTGGCCGCCTACCATTGCGGGAGATGGCCCGCGTGCGCGACGCCGAGGGGAAATGGATAGAGACCACGGCAGGCCGGATCATCTTCAACGCCGCGCTGCCCGCGGAGCTGGGCTTCCGCAACTACCGCCTGGCCAGGCCAGAGATCGGGGCGCTAGTCTCCGAGTGCCACGACACGTTTGGCAACGAGAAGACGGCGGACGTCCTGGACAGCATCAAGGACCTCGGCTTCCGGTACGCCACGCAGTCCGGCACGACCATCGCCATCCGGGACATCATCACACCGCCGCAGAAGCAGTCGCTCCTGTCGGCCGCGGACGCCAAGGTGTCCAGGCTTGAAGAGCAGTACCTGGAGGGCCTGATCACCACGCAGGAGCGCTACCAGGCGTCGGTGGACATCTGGAGCGACGTGGCGACCAAGATGGAGTCTGCGGTCAAGGAAATGATGCCCAGCTACATGGGCATCCACACGATGCAAGACTCCGGCGCAAAGGGCAACCTGGCCCAGATCAAGCAGATGGCCGGCATGCGCGGCCTGATGTCTGACCCCAAGGGCCGCATCATCGAGATGCCGATCCGCTCGTCCTTCGCAGAAGGGCTGTCGGTCCTGGAGTACTTCATCTCGACGCACGGCGCACGCAAGGGCCTCGCCGACACCGCGCTGCGCACCGCAGACTCGGGCTACCTGACGCGCCGCCTGGCCGACGTGGCGCAGGACGTCATCATCCTGCACGACGAGTGCGGCACGCGGAACGGCATCGAGTTCAACCCGAGCTCTGACGCGCTCCAGGCGACGCTTGCCAACCGCATTGTCAGCCGCTACTCGGCCCAGCCGGTCGCAGACCCGAAGACCGGCGAGGTCATCTTGGAAGCCAATGTCCTGATCACCCGCGCCCTGGCGCAGCAGGTCCAAGATGCCGGCGTCACCGGGCTGCTCGTGCGGTCGCCGCTCACGTGCGAGGCGCCACGCGGCCTATGCAAGATGTGCTACGGCACGACGCTGGCCCGTGGCACAGTGGCGGTCATCGGCGAGGCTGTCGGCATCATCGCCGCGCAGTCCATCGGCGAGCCCGGCACGCAGCTTACGATGCGCACGTTCCACACAGGTGGCGTGGCAGGCGCTGACATCACGAGCGGCCTACCGCGCGTCGTGGAGCTGTTCGAGGCGCGCTCACCCCGCGGACTGGCGGTGCTCTCGGAGATCGGCGGCAAAGTAGAGCTCCAGGAAACGGCCGACGGCCGCGTCGCCAAGCTGGTGAGCTCGGAGACCTTCAGCGAAGACATAGACATCCCGCCAACCCACAAGCAGCTCGTCAAGACAGGCGACTGGGTGGACGCCGGGCAGCCGGTCATCGGCGTGAAGAAGCAGGTCAAGGCGCAGTCTGAAAAGGCTGGCGCCACGCTGGCCCACCCGGACGAAATCAACGCGCCGGTCGCCGGCACAGTCGAAGTGAAGAAGGACACGCTCACCATCAAGTGGGAGGAGCGGGACGAACGCGAGTACCTCATCCCGGCCGCGGCAGACCTCCTGGTCAAGGACGGCGAGCTGGTGGTGCCCGGTCAGGCGTTGACCGCAGGGCCCAAGAACCCGCAGGACATCCTGCGCATCGAGGGCCAGCAGGCCGTGCAGCGCTACATGGTGGACGAGGTCCAGCAGGTGTACCGCTCACAGGGCGTGGACATCCACGACAAGCACATCGAGACGATCATGCGCCAGATGCTCCGCAAGGTGCGCGTGGACGCCCCGGGCGACACCGACCTGCTGCCCGGTGAGCTGATCGACCGCCAGGAGTACGAACGCATCAATAACCGCAGCCTGGCCGCCGGCGGTGAGCCCGCCACGGCCAGCCCGGTGCTGCTCGGCGTCACCAGGGCGTCGCTAAACACGGAGAGCTTCCTGGCGGCGGCCTCCTTCCAGGAGACGGCCCGCGTGCTGACCGAGGCGGCAGTTGCCGGTTCGGTGGACCGCCTCATGGGGCTGAAGGAAAACGTGATCATCGGGCGCCTCATCCCTGCCCGCTTGGACATCACGGAAGAGGGCCGCAAGAGGCTCGGCCTGGACGACAGACCGCGCATCGACGGCCGCCTGACCGGCGTGACCCAGCCTCCGGAGACGTTCGAAGAGGCGCTGCGTGCGATTGGCGGCCCCGACGTCACCGAAGGCATCGACGACGTCCGCGCTGCCGCTTCGGCCCTGCGCGGCCCCGGCCGCGTCGCCGCCGAGGTGGACGACGCTGCCCTGGCCGCAGAGCGCCTGATGCGCTCAACCTCCGGACCCGCCGCGGCAGTTGACGACCTGGGCCTCGCCGACGAGGATGAGGACGAAGACGAGTCGGATGACGAGGACGTCACCGATGCGACCGGCAGCGATGAGACCGGCAGCGAGTCTGCCGACGAAGTCGCCGAGGAGGGGGCCGAGCAGGCCGACGACTCCGAGAAGGAGTAGGACTCTGCGACGGAGTAGGGCTCCCAGAAGGGGCAGGACTCCGACAACGAGTAGTACTCCCCGAAAGAGCGGGACTCCGAGCAGGAGTAGGACTCCGCGAAGAAGTAGAGCTCATCCAGACATCCCCTCCCCCTCGATGGGGGAGGGATAGGGAGAGGGTGAAAAGCCTCCTGCCAGTCCGAAATCGTGGATCAGCTCTAGCCCGGACGCGCGGTCGCAATGCGACCTCGAACTGGCCAACGATCCCTGGAGATCACTGAGGCCCTGCTGGTACCAGCAGGGCCTCAGTGTTTAGGGCTAACATGCTGCGCCCGTACCGAACGCCCCCTCTCCCGCCGGGGAGAGGGTTGGGGTGAGGGGCACCGTTCGCCCCCAGCCTGTCGAGAGGCGAACACCGTCACCAGCATCAGGTCCATGTCCGACGCGGAGTGCCCATGAAATACGACACGGTGGTCATCGGGGCGGGGTCTGCGGGCGCCATCCTCGCGGCGCGCCTTTCCGAGGACCCGCAACGCTCGGTCCTGCTGCTTGAGGCCGGGCCGGACTACCCGACGCTCGCCGAAACGCCGGACGAGGTCAAGTTCGCGTACGGCATGGACCGCAACCGGTGGGCCAGGCTCTTCGGCCAGGGGAGCAAGCACAACTGGGACTTCACCGCACGCGCCACGCCGGCCAACCTGGACATGCCGGTGCCACGCGGCCGCCTCACCGGGGGCTCCAGCGCCGTGAACGCGCAGATCTTCTTGCGCGGCGTGCCGGAGGACTACGACTCCTGGGCCGCGGCCGGCAACACGCTGTGGAGCTACCGCGAGCTAATGCCGTACTTCCGCAAGATCGAGCGGGATACCGATTTCCGGGACGATTTCCACGGGACTGAAGGCCCCATCCAGGTGCGGCGCTGGAAGGGACAGGAGCCGAACCCTGACCAGCAGGCGTTCGCCGACGCATGCCGTGAGCTCGGCTACGCGGAGTCGCCTGACCACAACAACCCGGACTCCACCGGCATCGGCCCGACGCCCATGAACCACGTCGACAAGGTCCGCTGGAGCACGGCCATCGGCTACCTGCTGCCGGCCAGGCACCGGCTGAACCTGACGGTCCGCGCAGACTGCCTCGTCCACCGGGTGCTGTTCGAAGGCAAACGGGCGACGGGCGTCCTGGTCGAAAGCGGGGGGAGCCTGTTCGAAGTAGAGGCCGGCGAGGTGGTGCTGAGCGCGGGCGCCATCGGCTCCCCCCACGTGCTCCTGCGTTCCGGCGTCGGCCCGGCGGCGCACCTCCGGGGGCTCGGTATCCCTGTCGTGGCGGACCTGCCGGGCGTCGGGGAGAACCTCAGGGACCACCCGCAGGTAGGGCTGGTGTGGCGCAGCAAGCCGGGCTTCGTGCAGGACCCGCTGGCCCCGCGCATCCAGGTGGCGTTGCGCTACACGGCCGCGGGCTCCAGCCTGCGCAACGACATGTTCATCCACCCGGTCTCGTTTGAGGTCGGCAGCGCGATATACGTCATCTCGGACGGCGAGCCCATCGGCATTGGCATGGTCGCCGCGATCTACCTGGCTGAGGGCGCGGGCCGGGTCCGGCTGAAGTCGGCAGACCCGCACGTCCAGCCGCTGCTCGACTACAACTACCTGGCCGAACCCTCCGACCGACGGCGTCTGCGAGAGGGGGTGCATATCTGCCTGCGATTGGCCGCGTCGGCGCAGTTCACCA
>CAYWBD010000130.1:0-4921 GCA_964456315.1 uncultured Thermoflexus sp. | reverse complement strand
CGCCCGTCGAGAAGCTCGGCGGCATCCCCCAGCTTTTCCGCAACTTCGACGCCTACAAGCGCCTCATTTCCATCGTGGACTCTCCGTCCAACGCCATCGAGTTCTGCCAGGGCACCTTCTCGGAGATGAACGAGGATATCTACGAGATGATCGAGTACTTCGTGTCCCGCAAACGCATCATGTACGTCCATTTCCGCAACGTCTCAGGCCAGGTGCCGAAGTTCTATGAGGAGTTCGTCAACACCGGCTACGTGGACATGTACCGGGCCATGCGCATCTACTACGACCACGGGTTTGACGGCTTTTTCATAGACGACCACGTGCCCACCACCTATCAGGACACCGCCTTCGGCCACCGCGGCCGCGCACACGCCATGGGCTACATCGCCGGCCTCATCGAGTCCATCACAAAGTCGGAAACGGCGCAGGGCAGGGCAGCGGGCTGGAAGCAAGAGCAGCTCGCCAAGTCCGGCAAGCTCCCTAAGGTCGCAGGCGTGGGCCTCCCCACGAACCGCGCTGTTGCATCGGACGGGCGCGGGCGGACTGCGACAGCCAGCAAGAAGCGCTAGGGCTGTCCCAAACCGAGCAGGACTGACGCCGTGCCCATCAAACTCATCCTCGACACGGACATCGGCTCCGACATAGACGATGCCGTCGCGCTCGCCTACCTGCTTGCCAACCCGCGGTGTGACCTGCTCGGCGTCACCACTGTCAGCGGCCAGCCAGAGGTCCGGGCGCGCATAGTCAGCGCGCTCTGCATGGCGGCCGGGCGGGACGTGCCAGTGTTCCCCGGCGCGGCCATGCCGTTAACAGGCGTCCAACGCCAGCCGGACGTGCCGCACGCCACGGCCCTCGCCGCCTGGCCGCATGAAACGCGGTTCTCCGAGGGGCGCGCTATCGAGTTCATTGCCGAGACCGTCCGGGCCCACCCCGGCGAGGTCACACTGCTGTCCATCGGCCCCATGACCAACATCGCCTCTCTGTTCGCCGCGCACCCTGACACCCCCGGGCTCCTGGGCGCGCTGATGATCATGGGCGGCCGCTTCGCCGGGCGGCCCACCGCAGGCAGGGAAGAGGAGTGGAACGTCTACTGCGACCCCGTGGCCGCGGCCGCCGTCTACCGGGCGACCGTAGCTTCGCACCGCTCAGTAGGCATCGAGATCACAACGCAACTGCGCATGGACGCCGCCGAGGTCCGCAAGCGCTTCTCGGTCCCCGGCCTCCGGCCCGTCCTCGACATGGCTGAGGTCTACTTCGTCCGGGACGGCGGCGTGATCACGTTCCACGACCCCCTGGCAGCGGTTTGCGTCTTTGACCCAGCCGTCTGCATGTTTCAGCGCGGCGACGTGACCGTCGAGGACGCCGCGGGAGAAAAGGCCGGCCTTACCCGCTGGGTGGCCGGTGCCTTTGGCCGCCACGAGGTCGCCATGTCCGTCAGAGTCGAACACTTCTTCGAACAATGCTTTTCCGTGTTCGATGCGGCGCCCGCCTGAACCGTGCCACCGGGTTTTGAATCTAACTGGCAGATGGCGCAAAATCCGGTGTCGAAATCTGCCGGGGCCACTCGTCGGTAAGTAAGAGGCACACAGGGCCTGGGAGGTCGGCGTTAGCTGGCCGGGGCCAGAAGAAGGAGACAGCGGAATGCCAGAAGTCAAAAAACACCCCCAGGGGGAGCCGTGCTGGGCCGAACTGGCCACAAGCGACGAAAAGGGCGCGCTCAAGTTCTACTCCGGCCTGTTCGGCTGGAAGGACGAAGCCCAGTCCATGGGCCCCGACATGGGCATGTACCACATGCAGAAGCTGGGCAAGCTCACCGCCGCCGCGCTCTACAAGATGGGCCCGCAGGAAAAAGGGTTCCCGCCGCACTGGCGCCTCTACTTCGCCGTCGACAGCGCCGACGCGACCGCCAAGAAGATCAAGAGCGCCGGCGGCAAGGTCGTCATGGAGCCCATGGAAGTAATGGACGCAGGCCGCATGGTCGCCGCCCAGGACCCCTCCGGCGCGTACGTGTCCTTCTGGCAGGCGGGCAAGCATATCGGCACCACGGTGAGCAACGAGCCCGGCGCGCCAATCTGGGGTGAGCTGATGGCGCGCGGCGTCAAGAAGGCCCTTCCGTTCTATAAGGCAGTCCTGGGCGTCGAGGTCGCGCCGGCGCCGATGTCCGGCATCGACTACAACCTCTTCAAGCTCGGCGGGACCGATGTCACAGGCGTCGCAGGCGCGATGGAAATGCCAAAAGAGGTCCCCGCAATGGTCCCGTCGTACTGGAACGTCTACTTCCAGGTCACCAACTGCGACGCCTCGGTCAAGAAAGCCACGACGCTCGGCGGCAAGGTGTTCGTCCCCGCTATGGACATCCCAAACGTCGGCCGCTTCGCCGCACTCTCCGACCCACAGGGCGCGTCGTTCAGCATCCTCCAGCCGGCACAGATGTAAGCAGCCGCACGTGCCTCCCCCCCCTGGCAGGGAGACGGGTGCCCGCCACCGGCGGGCGCGGGTGAGGGTTGAGGCCCGGCGAAGGTGGTGGGTTGCCAGGCCCAAGCAAATGGACCCGCGGCCCACCACACACAGGGGCGTACTAAGTACGCCCCTGTGCGCTTTAGCGGACGCTCCAGCTCTGATGTACGATGCGCCCTCCCACCCGCTCGGCAGGCTGACGGTGGTCGTGCCGACGGCAAGACAGGGCATTCGGTGGCGTCACATGCGCGTCGGCTTCAATTTCGGCCCAGCCTGCTTCTCAGACATCCCCCTCCACGGTCACCCCGCCCGCGTCACGACGGCGCTTTCGCGCTGAGGTGAAAAGTGAAAAGCCTGAAGATCGAAAAGGTAGAGACCTGGCTCGTCGAACGCTGGCTGACGGTCAGGGTCACGGCAGACGACGGCACGCAGGGCGTCGGCGAGGGCACATTCTGGAGCTTCGCCGGCGCAGCTGAGGAGATCGTCAAGAAGCTGGCCGGGCACCTCATCGGCCAGGACGCCGGCAACACCGAGCATTTTTGGAACGCGGCGTTCCGCAAGTTCAGCTTCCCCAGCGCCGCCATCACCAGCGCCCTCAGTGCCATCGACATCGCACTCTGGGACATCAAGGGCAAGCGCTACGGCGCGCCTGTGTGGGACCTGCTCGGCGGGAGGGTCCGCGAAAAGGTCCGCGTCATGGTCCTACTCGACGGCGGCGCAACCCCGGACGACTTCGTCAAGTCGGCCCTCCGCGCCAAGAAAGAGGGCTACACCGCCTGCAAGATGACGCCGTTCCCGAGCGGCTGGAGCCTGCTCCCGTACGCCGAGCTCATCCGCCAGAACACGGCCATCGTCGCCGCCGTGCGCGAGGCGGTCGGCTGGAACTTCGACATCGGCATCGAGATCCACCGCAATATGGCGCCCTCGGAAGCCGAGGTCTTCGCGCAGCAGATCGAGCCGTTCCTCCCGTACTTCTTCGAAGACCCCATCGCGCCCGACAGTGTCATGTCGATGGGGGACGTGGCGGCCCGCATCCGCCTGCCGCTGGCGGTAGGGGAGCGCAACTCCGGCATCTGGCAGTTCAGGGAGTATGCGGCCCTCAGGGGCGTGGCGTTCCTGCGCCCGGACGTCGGGCTGGCCGGGGGCATCACCCAGGTCAGGAAGATCGCCGCCATCGGGGAGTCGTTTCACCAACGCATCATCCCGCACAACTTCCTCGGGCCCGTGACCACGATGGCCTGCGTCCAGCTTGCCGCGGCGACGCCAAACTGGGACTTGCAGGAGTACGTCCGGGAGGCAGGCACTGCGCGCGCCGCAGTCGTGAAGAAGACCGCACAGGTCAAGGACGGCTACCTGCAAATCCCCGATGCGCCCGGCCTGGGCATCGAGCTGAACGTGCCGGCCTTCACGAAACACCCCTACAACGCCGGTTCCGGCGACCCCTCGAGGCGCTCAGACGGCTCGGTCGCGCTGCGGTAATGGACGGGACCGCTGCCTGCTCAGGACTGGCAGTGCGACATCGTTCGCCGCGGCGCTTGATGGGCAATCTGATGCGAGTGACGGGTTCGCGACCGGTAAGAATCTGTGCAATCTGCTTAATCTGTGTTCCCGGTCCAAGGAGTTGAACTGACATGCCAGGCAGACTCGAAGGCAAAGTGGCGATCATCACCGGCGGCGGCGGCTCGATGGGCAGCGCCATCGCCGGACTGTTCACCCGCGAGGGCGCGGCGGTCTGCGCCGCGGACTACCGGCCCGAGACCGCCCAGAAAGTCGCAGACGAACTAAAAAAGGCCGGCCGCAAGGCCATGGCCACGGGCCTCGACGTACGGGACTCCAAACAGTGGGAGGCCTGCGTCAGCGCCACCGAACAGGCCTTCGGCAAAGTGACGACGCTCTGCAACATCGCAGGCGCCAACTTCCGCGTCGACTTCGAAGACCAGACCGAGGAGCAGTGGCGGACCATCATCGACACCAACCTCACCGCCTATTTCCTGGGGACCAAGGCCGTCGTCCCTGCCATGCGGCGGGCAGGGGGCGGGTGTGTGCTGAACGTCGGCTCCATCGGTTCCATCCGCCAGGGCGCGGGCAGCCCAGCCTACGGCGTCAGCAAGATCGGGCTCGTGGGCCTCACCCGCAGTACTGCCGCCGCCTACGCCAAAGACAACATCAGGAGCGTGCTGATCTCACCGGGGCACGTCGACACAAACTTCCTGCGCCAGAACAGCGCCTACAGCCCCAACGACTGGTCCACGAGCCTCGAAAACCCGGAAAACTACGAGCGACGCAAGCAGGCCACCCCGCTCGGGCGCCTCTGCTCTCCGGACGACATCGCCAACGCGTTCTTGTTCGCGGCCTCTGACGAGGCCTCGATGATCACCGGCTCGATGATAACTGTCGACGGCGGGGCAGCCTTGTAACCCTCTGGCACGGGGTCTCCGCTCGCCCCGAGCTTGTCGAAGGGCCC
>CAYWBD010000129.1:0-5715 GCA_964456315.1 uncultured Thermoflexus sp. | reverse complement strand
CAGGCGACGGGCGCGGCGTTGCTGGGGCTGGGTGCGGGGCTGGCGGTCTCGGCCTGGTGGATGCTGCCGTCGCTCTCCGGAGGGATTACCGAGCTTGACCAGGAGGCAGCCAGCGAAGCGATCGCGCAGTTCCCGGCCGATGTTGTGTTCAGTCCGGGCCTCAGGGCAGGCGACAACGAGGTCTTCTACATCGGCCTCAGCCTCGTGGTGTTCGCACTAGCTGCGCTCTTCATGTGGCGCCGGCTTGACCCCTGGGCGCGGGCGTTGGCGCCGGTTGCGGTGTTCTCGGCGGTAATCGGGTCAACCGTCATCGTGGACATGTGGCGTGCTCTGCCGGCCCACCAGTTGTTCTGGCCCATGCGGTTCATGTCGTTCGCGGGCGCCGCAATGTTGCTGATGAGCCTGGCAACGGCTCGGGCGCTCATCGAGCACGGTGTCCGGCCCGACCGGCGGTGGCTGAGGCTGGCGGGCCTGGCGGTGCCGGCGCTGCTTGTTATCGACTTCCAGCCCTCGATGGGCCTGGTGAGGACGCGGGAAGCGCCTACCGAAGTGCTGGAGGTAGCACAGGAGCTCCGTGACCTAAAAGGCTGGCGGGTTGCTACTGCAGACCTGAGCCGCCTGGGGTCTGCGCCTGCGATGCTTTTTACAACGGAGGGCGGCAGAGAACAGGTGTTCGGTTGGGCCTTCCAGGGCAGCGTGATCGCGCCCCTGTTGGCCCGGGTGAACCAGGCCATGTCGGAGGGCAGCGCCGAGTATGCGGTGAGCAGGTTCGAACGTTTGGGGGCCGATGACGTGGTGCTGCTGGCGCATGACCAGATGTCCTCGGGCCTCAGCCCTGCGCTCGAGGCCGCGGGATACAGGATCGAGCACCGCACTCCCAACTTGCTGCTGTACCACCGGGACGGCGGTCCGAGGGCGCTGAGCCTGCCAATGCGGGTGTTCGGCATCGGCGACGGGGCCAACAACCTGGCGCTCCGCTTCCCGGAGGTCATGGTCGGGAGCTCGGCTGTGGTCGAGGACTACTCGAGCGAGTTCCTGGACGGATTCGACGTGCTCGTGCTGTCGCGGTTTTCCTACCGCAGCAGGGGCGACGCTGAGGAAGTCGTGAAGGCATTCGCCTCGAATGGCAAACGCGTCGTTGTCGACCTCACTGGCGCGCCTGAGGACGTGTTCGCCCGTGTGCCGAAATTCCTTGGCGTGTACGGCGAGCCGGTCTTGGGCATGACCCAGGCCAGCCTGCACGTTGGTGACGAGGACGTGGAACTGGTGCCGTTCCCGACCAGGTTCGGGCCGTGGCGCGGCGTCACGCCGCAGGGCGCGCAGGAAGCGCTGGTCTCTTTCGACTATGCGTCCACAACTGGCGCGGCGGTGGCGCGCAACACGTACGGCGCTGGCGAAGTCAGATTCCTCGGGCTCAACCTGATTTACCACGCGGCTGTGACCGGTGACCCGGCCGCCATCGGCCTGATCCGGGACGCCACAGGCCTCGGCGACAGCACGCCACAGCCACCTGCGTACCTGCCGCTTGGAGACTACCGGGCCGGTCAGGACGGCTGGACATTCACGCTGGAGATGCCGGAAGAAGGCTGGGTGCTGTTGCCGATGGCGTATCACAACGGGACCACGGTGGCAGCCAACGGCAAGCCGGTTGAGGCCGTCGGCGTTGAGCACCTCACGTTCGCGAAGCTGCCAGCCGGGGAGAGCGAGGTCCTGATCGGGTCGGAAGCGGGCAGGGCCTATCTCCTCGGGTACATCACCAGCCTGGCCGGGATTGCTGTGCTCGCGCTTTATCTGGGCCGCGGCTGGCTGCGGCCGCTGCGCCACCGCAGGCCGGCTACCGCCTGCCAGGGGGCGGCGTAATCATGGTGAGTTCGAGCGCCCGCGTGTGCTTCCGCCTCCTGGCAGCGGCAGTCGCGGCTTGGGTCCTTATTGCTTCTGTCGCCGACGCGGGACCGGCGCGGGCTGCCACCGTGCTTGCAACCGACGACTTTGAGCGCGGGGACCTGTCAGGAGGCACCGGGTGGCTCGACGACTGGCAATTGGCAGGCAGCGGGGAAGTTACTGTGGGCAGCGGGTTGGCAGCCCACAGTGGCGCCGGCTACCTGAAGGTGGTGGGCGGCGGGACCTCGGTCTCGCGCACTGCCGACGTGACGACGTACCCGTCCGTCCGCGCCAGTTTCTGGGCGAGGCTGGACGGCGGGGATGACGACGATGGCGGCGGCTCTACGACGGCCCAGTTCAGCGCGGATGGGACGGCATGGACCATCGTCAAGCGCTGGTCTGATCAGGACGACGACGACGGCGATGACGACGATGACGACGATGACGACGGACGGGGCGGCTGGCGAAAATATCAGTTCGTTGTGCCGGCGAGCGCTGGCGGCGTCGTGTCCCTGCGCTTCTCGGCCGAACCGGGGCGCGACAGCGACGATGACGGTGATGACGATGGCGGGGCTGTGCTGCTGCTGGACGACATCGTGGTCGAAGACGCAGTGGCCGGTGAGTCTGGCGGCGGCCCAGGGACTGGCCGGATCACGGTCGACTCCCAGTTCGCTGACTGGGCTGGGCAGGCGTTTCTCCCAGACCCGTACGGTGACTCAACCGGCGGTGTCTGGCACGACCTGGACAGGCTCTACTGGGCGAACAACCTCGACGAGGAAGTCAACTACCACATGATCTTGCGGCACACGGCCGACGGGCAGCCCTATTCCGGCTCGAACGGCCAGCAGCACCTCGTGTTTTACCTGCTCCACATGGACACCAATAACAACGGGAACTTCCGTGAGGCGGCTGACCGCGCCGTGCAGGTGTCCTACGAGCCCAAGAACACGGAAGGCGTGGTGCGGGTGCGGGTCCGGCGGGCAAACGACCTCCACCTGATCAGCGACACCGGGCGGAAGGATTGGGGCGAGACGAAGGCCGAAGGCGGTCTGAGGGTTGAGTTCCCACTTTCATGGGACGACCTGGGCATCGAGTTCGGCGCGGTCGTCCGGATGTACCTGGAGTCGCACACCGGCGGGCTGGTGTCCAGGACGCAGCGCGACCGGCTGCCAGACGGCGTCGCGGACATCCAGTGGTCGCCGGCGAGCGTGCTCGGGCCGTGGCTGCTGGCGGGCGCGCTGGCCCTGGGGCTGGGCGTGGTCTGGTACTTCAGAGGCAGGCGCGTATGGCGGTCTGGTTAGCCGCGGTCCTGGTTGCCGCCTGGGCCCTCGCGGTCCTGTTCTTCAGGCTGAACAGGATCTGGCTGCCGTTCTACATCATCGGGTCCGTGGGACTGGCCTTCATCGTGATCTTCATTGGCCGGGCCACGGCGATAGAGCCGCTGCTTCAGACAGCCGTCGCGGCGGCGGTGCATGGCGTTTCAGGGCTGTTCAGTATCCCCACCCAAACGTTCGAGGCTGCACCGGGCGCGCTGCTCGTCCTGGTGGTCTCGCAGGACATCGGCTGGACCATGTTGCAGGTCACCATCGAGTCGTCAGGTCTGCTGGAGAGCGGTGTTATCGCCGGGATGCTGCTGTTCTATCCGGGGTGGGGCTGGCGGGTCAGGCTGCTTTACACAGCAGGCGCGCTGCTCCTGACATTCGGTGCGAACGTGGTGCGACTGATGATCATCGTGGCGACGCTGCACTCCGCAGGCAAAGACTCTCTGCTGGTCTCCCACACCATTATCGGCAGAGCGGTGTTCTTCGCTCTGGTGGTCGCCATCTACTGGTACCTCATGACGAGGCCGACCTTGCGCCTGGTCCGGCGCAAGATCGAGGGCGAGCTCAGGGCATGACCGACCACCTGCTTGGCTTCGTGCTGTTCTGGGGCGTCTGGCTCTTCGTGCCGATGCTCATAGACGGCTTGACCGCGCTCGCCTACCTGTTTGGCGCGCTGAGGTCCCGGCCGGCCAGGCGCCTGCATGGCGAGGGGGCCGTCCTCAAAGACTACCCGCTGGTGTCCCTGATCATCCCTGCCCACAACGCGGCACGGGTGCTGCCGCTATGCCTGGAGTCGGTCCGTCGCCAGACCTACCCGCACCGGCAGATCGAGGTGCTGGTCATAGACAACCAGAGCACCGACGCCACACTGCAGGTGGCTGTCGACCAGCAAGCGCGGCGCTTCAGCGGCATGATGCAGTGGATATCGTTGCCGTACCGGGGCAAGCCCGGCGCGCTGAACGCCGGCATCCACCGTGTGCGCGGCGAGATCATCATCAACATCGACGCCGACACCATCCTCGACAAGGACGCGCTGCTGGAGATGGTGCGTGCGTTCCGGCAGGACCCGCAGCTCGCCGCGGCGACCGGTGCGATCGAGGTGCTGCCCTCAAACGTCGACCCCGCTGATGGTTCGCGCAGGGCGGTCCACCCGATGCGCTACGTGCTGGGCGAGGCGGAGTTCCTGGAGTACTTCGCAGGCTTCCGCATCGGGCGGCAGTTCCAGACGCAGACGCGCAGTCTGTTCACTTTGGCTGGCGCGTTTTCTGCGTTCCGCCGGGACGTGCTGCTGAAGTCAACGATGTATGACCCGCGGACGGTCTCGGAGGACACAGACCTTACCTTCCAGATCGCGGCAGAGTTCCCGAAGATGCGGGTGGCGGCAGTGGGGACGGCGGTGGCGTACGTACAGCCTGTCGAGACCCTGAAGGCGCTGTACGCGCAGCGGGTGCGCTGGCAGAGGGGCCAACTGGAGGTCGCGGCGATGCACCCGGAGCTGGACCGCCACCCGTTCCGGATCAGGGGCCTGGCGGTCCCCAAGTCGTTGCTGGTCGACCATACGCTGGCGTTCCCTCGAGTCGTGTGGACGTTCCTGATGCCGATGATGTACGCGCTGGGGTACCCCCTGTCGCTGGTCATCAGCGCCACGGCCTCCCTTTACCTGACCTACATGGCCGTGGAGGCGCTGTTCCTGGGAGTCGCGTTCTACGTGGCCGAGGGCGAGTCGCGGGCGCGCATCCGCCGCCACTGGTGGATGTTCGTGTTCATGCCGGCCTATCGCTGGATGACGTTCTGGTTCCGTGTGGGGGGCTTCCTGGCCGTGCTGATGGAGCCAAAACAGTGGCGGGTGCGCGACCCGCTGACTGAGACCCGGCAGGGCCTGACGCGGGTGGCGGCAGGCGCGCTGACGCTGGTGACCAATTCGTTCCTCCCGCGCGTGATAGCGGTGTTGAGCAGCGTCCTGAGGATCAGGTAGCCGGGCGGGCTGCCCTCGGAGGCAGGGGCCTCCGCATCTAATGCAAAGCGCAACTGCCATTGGAGCGACAAGGCGTCCCAGTACCGGGCTGCAGCGCGGACTGAATAGGGCACTTGGCCTGGCGGGCGCGCTGGCGAGCGAACGGTGGCGCTTCGCTGCAGGCGTCGCGCTGCTGCATGTGCTGGCAGCGCTGCTGTTTGCGTCGAGCGACGCCTCTGGCGTCCGAGCCGGGCTGTCGACGTTCCCGCTCGACGACGCCTGGGCGCGCCTCGTCTACGCCCGGAACTTCGCTGACCATGGCCAGTTTTTCTTTAGCCCTGGCGTGCCGGAGTCCGGCCTTTCAGGGCCGCTCTGGGCCGTGGCGGTGGCCGGCTTCTGGAAACTGGTTGCCCCGTTCGGAGTTGACCTCCCTGTTGCCGCGAAGGCGCTGGGGATGCTGCTCGGGGCCGGTACGGCCGTGCTCTGCATGGTCGCGGTCCGGCGGCTCACTGGCGGCCTGTGGTTTGGGCTGGCGGCAGGCGCGGCGGTCGCGATCGA
>CAYWBD010000128.1:0-1963 GCA_964456315.1 uncultured Thermoflexus sp. | reverse complement strand
GCTGGGGCGTCAACTACATCTACGGCACCGCCGCGGTCCTGCCCGGCCTGGTCGCCGCCGGGGTCAGCGCCCATGACCCGCGAATACGTAAAGCTGCAGATTGGATAGAATCCCGGCAGAACGCCGACGGGGGTTGGGGAGAGACCTGCGCTTCGTACGCCGACCCAGCCCTCCGCGGGAAGGGGGCCAGTACCGCCTCACAGACGGCGTGGGCGCTGATGGCCTTGCTCGCCGCTGGCCGTGCCGGCAGTGCTGCAGCCCGCGCCGGCGCCGGGTACCTAGTCAGCACGCAGCGCCCGGACGGCTCCTGGGATGAGGCCGAGTTCACCGCCACCGGGTTTCCGGGATACGGGAGCGGCGACCGCAAGTTCCGAACCCCCCAAACTGACCCCGATGAGGTCCTGCCCGGCGAGATGCCGTCCGCTTTCATGATCAAGTACCATATGTACCGTGTTTACTGGCCCCTGATCGCGCTCGGCCGTTACCGTGCCGGCGCGGGGTGCTCTGTGCGCGTCAACAAGTAGGACGTCCCGGAGGACAGCCAGGAAAGCGTAGGGGGTATCAGCTTGCAGAAGCTCAAAACGGCTGCGGTGGCGGCGCATGATGCCAACGGCCGGGGCGTAACGAAAAACGGTCATGGCGGCGCGCAGGTGACCGAAGGCGCCGCCTTCAAGGTCGTCACCCAGGTGTTTGAGTTCCAGACTAAAGACGCCCCCGAGTTCACAGACCTGACGGCGACCGTCTCTGACTTTGTGGCACGCTCTGGAGTTACCGCCGGCCAGGTGCTCGTCTACAGCAAGCACACTACTGCTGCGATCAAGATCAACGAGAACGAGCCGCTGCTCCTGAAAGACGTCGCCAACTTCCTGGACCGCGCCGCGCCCAAGGGCGCCTACTACGGGCACAACGACTTCGCGATCCGCACGGTCAACATGCACGAGGACGAGTGCCCCAACGGGCACTCGCACTGCCAGCACCTGATACTGGGCAGCAGCGAGACTGTCCCGGTAATCGGCGGCAAGATCGCGCTCGGCCAGTGGCAGCGCATTTTCCTGATCGAGCTGGACCGGCCGATCACCCGCCAGGTCGTCGTGCAGGTGATGGGCCTGTAGCGGCCAGGGCACGGGACTCCAGCATCCCCGCGGCCGAGATGGAGCGACCAGCAGCACAAACTGTGGCAAAGGCCCCGGACACCCTGTCGCTTGATGCCCTGCGCTCGCCGGTCACAACAGAGGCGGCTTTCCTCGCCTGCGAGCGTCTGGCCAGGTCACACTACGAGAACTTCTCGGTCGCGACGCGCCTTCTGCCTCGGGGACTGAGGCCACACTTCTACTCGATATACGCGTTCTGCCGAGGAGTTGACGACCTCGGCGACGAGGCCGCCGGAGACCGACTGGCGTTGCTTGACGAGTGGCAGCGCCAGTTGCGGCTGTGTTACGCCGGCGCTCCGTCACACACGTACTTTGTCGCTCTCAAGGAGAGCATTGCGCGGTTCGACGTCCCCATCGAACCGTTCCTGAAGCTGATTGAGGCCAACCGGCGCGACCAGCGGGTCAAGCGGCACCCCGACTACGCAGAACTGCTCGACTACTGCGACCACTCGGCCAACCCCGTCGGGCGCCTCGTCCTCTACATCTTTGGCCACCGGGAGCCTGAGCTCCAAGAGCTTGCCGACTACACCTGCACCGCCCTCCAGCTCACCAACTTCAGGCAGGATGTCTGGAGGGACTACCAGTTGGGCAGGGTTTACCTGCCGCTGTCGGATATGGCGCAGCACGGGGTAACTGAGGACATGATCGCTGGCCGGCGAGCGACTCCCGAGTTCAAGCGCCTGCTCAAGTTTGAGGTAGACAGGACGCGCGAACTGTTCAAGAAGGGCGGCGGGCTGGCGCGGCGGGTCGTCAGGCCTGCCCGCGTAGACGTCGCGTTGTTCACCGGTGGCGGGCTGGCGGTGCTCCGGGCC
>CAYWBD010000127.1:0-5721 GCA_964456315.1 uncultured Thermoflexus sp. | reverse complement strand
AGCGTGTGCCACCCGCCGCCGCGTCGCACGGCCTCAATGACTTCCTGGTAGACGAGGCCTTCCTTGAAAGTCTGGTATCCCGAGTAGCCCCGGCCCTCGATGTCTGCCACGAACTCCCGGGCCAGCTGCGTCCAGTTGCGCTGCGTGTCGTCCTTGATGTTCGGCAGGGTGTCGGTGATGTCCCTCGGGACGGGGCGCTCCTCCCACTCGCCGCCACGCTTTTTGATCTGCAGAGGCCCCTGGGCATACGAGCCGTTGATGAAGATGGCGGCCTCGGAGCCATAGAAGGCGATGTAGTCGGCTAAGTACCGCGGCTGCATGGCCCCGTGGCGGAACAGAGCCGACACAGGCTGGTGATGCGCGGCCGCGGGGACGACCTTCGCGAGCACTGTGTAGGACCACTCAGAATCGACTTCGCGCCACGTCACCTGGCCCAGGCTGGCGCTCGAAGGGGCGAACTTCTCTCGCTCCCGGAAATCGTGCACGCCTTCAGCGACCGGCGCCCGCCGCATATCGTTGCGTGCCTCGCCCTTTACCGCTTCGACAGTGCCGCCCAGCACGTGCTCAACGATCGAGAGCTTGTGCGTGAAGTTGTTGGCCAGCCGTCCACCGCCGAGTTCGATGCTGTGCGACCACCCCCACGGGATCAGCGGGTTCAGGTTGTAATGCGACAAGCACTCCGCCTCCCAGGGCTCCCCGATCGCGCCCTGCGCCACGAGCGTTTTGGCCCACAGCGCATGCGGCTGGTACCGGAACGAGGCGGCGTAGGCGGTCTTCACGCCTGCCTTGCGCGCGGCGGCGTACATGTCCCGGGCCTGGGCCGCTGTCACGCCGAGCGGCTTGTCGCAATAGACGTGGCAGCCGGCGTCCAGGGCGGCCATCACCGCGTCGTAGTGGGCGCCACCGGGCGTGCCGATGGCCACGATGTTGGGCCTGACATCCCGGAGCGCGGCGCGCCAGTCGGTGCCCGAGTAGGGGATGCCCATCCGGCGCGCGGTGTCCTCGACAACGCCCTTCGTCCGGCTGACCATGCCCGCGACCTCCACGCCACAGTCCCGGAGGGCTTCGGCGTGGCCTTGCCCCGCAAAGCCGGAGCCGTGGACCAGTGCAGTGAGTTTCGGCATGGGTACCTCAGATTGGACAGAACGCTAGACAGTAGCTGTCGACTTAGCGTCCCATACTCGGGCCGGGGTTCACCCTCACCCGCTGGGAGAGGTGCTATTGAGACCGTCGCTATGGCAGCAGCTGGACCTTGAGCGCGCCGGCCTTCTTGTCCCTGGCCGTGTCGTACGCGGCGTTGATGGCCTTCAACGGGAACGTGTGCGTCACGAGCGGCTTCACCTTTGCCGCGCCGGACGCTATCAGGTCGGCGGCGATCTCGTAGTCGTGCCGGCCGTCCCGCAGCGAGTAACAGTGCGACAGCACGAGCGAAAGCTCGCGCCGCAGCATGATGATGACGTTCACCGGGACGAGCCCCTTCGGCGCGCCCACGCTCACCACACGGCCCGCCTTGCGAGATATGGCGATGGCCTGGTTCAGAGACGCCCCGCTGGTGCCGCCGACGCACTCGAACACGCAATCTGCGCCGCGCCCGTCCGTGGCCTGTGCGACGGCGTCCCAGAGTGCGCTGCCGCCCTGGGGGAGCGCACTGTCGGACATGCGGCCCGAGGGCGCCGCGGCAGCGTCCATCCACGGCTTGTCATCTTCGGCCTGGACAACGGTGTCAGCACCGAACTGCCTGGCCATTTCTGCCTGAGCGGGGTACCGGGCGGTGGCGATGATTGTCCTGGCGCCGAGTGCGCGCACAGCGGCGATCTGCGACAGCCCGATGGCGCCTGCGCCCAGCACGACTGCTGTCTCGTACGTCTGGAACTGGGCCCGGCGGTATCCGTGCACGGCGACGGACAGCGGCTCGACCAGCGCGCCCTCCTCCCAGGTCAGGCGGTCGCTGAGCTTGAAGCAGGCGTGGGCAGGGACTGTCAGGTATTCGGCGAACCCTCCGCCCAGGCGCTGGCCGGGGTCCAGGCACTTGACGTAATCGCCGGCGCGGCAGTACCAGCAGGACATGCACCCCCTGACCAGGCCCACCATCTCTGGCGCCACGCGGTCGCCCTTTTTCAGCGACGTGACTCCGGGGCCGACCTCGGCCACTTCACCCGCGATCTCGTGGCCTCCGGGAAGTGTCTCCGGTTCTGTCCTCAGCGGGTAGTAGTGCAGGTCAGAGCCGCAGATACCCGACGCGCGCACGCGCAGGCTGACCATGCCCGGGCCGGGTGGGACAGGCGACGCCTGCGAAATGCTCCAGCCCTTACCGGGCGTGTGCAAAGCCTGCAGTGCCATGATGAGTTCCCTCTGAAGACGGCCCGCCGTTGAGTGGAGGCCCTGCTCGTCGACTCGCTGTCCCCGGCGACCCTGTCCATCCGTCGACAAGCCCGGGACAGACGGCGGTCTGACCTGGTCGAACTACTGCCCCTGGGCGACCCGGCCATTCCAGTCGCGGACTACGTCGGACGCGAGTGGGGCGTCCCATCGCTGAGACGCCCCACTTTATCTGTTCGTGCCATGCCACGCCTGCGCTGATCTGGGCGCGGTGGCGGCCTTCCTACCTCGCCAGGACGATGTTCTCCGGCGAGTTGACGTTGAAGAAGATCGCGGGCCGCATCTCCCACGCCTTGATCGACTTCGGGTTGAAGGCGATCGCGTCGGGGACAGAGACCACACCGATCTCAAGCATCTGGTCGAACCAGTAGTCCGCCAGCTTGTTGTTGAGCTCGATCCTCTTCTTGGGGTCGGGCTCTTTGCTCACCTGACGGTAGGTGTCCAGGACGAACGGCACTTCCATGTGGCAGCCGAACCCGCCTCGGGTCAGGCTCGTGTATTCCTCGAGGCGCGGCCAGTCCCACGGCGCGCCGCCGTTGTTCTGGCGGCACGTCATGACCACGGGCGTGGTATTGGAGCGCTGCACGGCTGTAGGCCGGAACACGGCGTAGGCGTAGTGCAGGACCTGCACGTCAATGCCGATCTTCCGCCACTCCCCTGCGACGATCTCAGAGATCTCGAAGAAGAGCTGGTTGTCGGACTGTCCGAACAGCGGCATCTGGAAGCGGATGCCAGCCGCGTTCTTCTTGTACCCAGCGTCGTCCAGCATCTTCTCTGCCGCCGCCGGGTCGAAGGGCAGCTTCCACTTGTCGTTCCAGTTCGAGTCAGTGGGGAAGAAAGAGCCGATGTACAGCGGCTTCGCCACGTCTGCGAAGCTCTGCTTGGCTATCGTTGCGCGGTCAATGGCCCGGGCGAGGGCGTTGCGGACCAGCTTGGCCTGGTCGAGGTCGGTCTGGCTGCTGGGGTTGCCCTGCCACGGGAGGTTGTTGTTGAACAGGCCAGCGGTGTCGAGCTTGGCCCCGGTTATCGCGTGCGCGGTCTCCCAATAGTTGCCGGACATGGGCACCGAGGCGTGGTACGAACGGCCCGTGCCGGACACGATGAAGCCTCGCTTGGCCAGGTCTACCAGGTCTTTGGTGGTCAGCGGGGCCATGTCAGCCTCGCCGGTGAGCATCAGGGCGACGCGGGACTGGGCCTCAGGCGCGTGCAGGATCCGGATCTCTTTGACTTGGCCGACCTTGTCCCAGTGCGCCGCCTGCGCCTTCAGGATGACTCTGTCCTGTTGCGTCCACTGCGTGACCTCGTAAGGCCCGGTTGCGATGATGTTGTTCTTCATGTAGTCGGCGCCCCTCTCGTCAAAGGCCTTCTTCGAGAAGATGCCGAACCCGTCCCCCGCCTGGTTCATGAAGTAGCTCGCGAACCGGACGTCGTAAGCGGTCAGCGGGATGTCCATCGTGTTCTGGTCGACTACCACCGCGGCCTTGAACAGCGGCGCATAGTCGCCGGCCTGCCCGTGGATGCTCGTGGGCGTCACGGCGGCGTTGGTGTCATTCAGGCTCCAGACCACGTCCGCTGCGGTCATCTCACCGAAGCCCTTGTGGAACTGCACGCCGTTTCGGAACTTGACCGTGATCTTGCTGAGGTCCGGCGCAAGCGTCCAGTCCGTGGCGAGCCAGGGCTCGACTGGGTTGGTCAGAGACTGACGGAAGAAGAGCTCGGTCACGCCCCAGCCGAGTGTGATCTCGGGAGACTGTGCTGAGTTCAGACCAGGCCCGGGCCCGATGACGCCCCACGCCCAGGTTAGGTTCCCGGCCGGGGTCTTGGGGGCGGGCGTGTCCCGTGACGGGACGGGGGTGACAGTTGGCGCGGCAGTTGCCAGCGCAGCGACTGGCTTTTCCACGATCACCGTCTGTACGACTGGCTTTTCGACCAAGACGGTCTGCTGTACGACGACCGTCTCTCTGATGATCTGCGGCGTCGCGGCGGGGGCTTCGTCCCCTCCGCAGGCCACCGCAGCTGTGATCGCGCCCGCGGCGGCGAGCAGCAGCCCAAGTTTGAAAGACCTAGTTATGTTCACGTGATTCCCCTCCAGGTACTTGCGGACACGATTATCTTCCGGCCATGTAACCGTCCCAGACGAAGCCGACGAGATGCCTCTGCCGGAGACAGCCGCCTGGGCGGCAGCTGTGATGTTCGTAGTTGGTGTCAGGCGGTCGTCCGCACCCCTCCTCCGCGCGCGGTCAGCCCATCTGGCGCAACCGGGGGTCGAACCGGTCGCGTGACCAGTCGCCAATGAAGTTGAGCGACATCACCAGCAGGACGATGCACAGGCCCGGGAAGAACGCCGTCCACCAGGCCAGCCGGATGTATTCCCGGCCCTCGGCGACCATGAGCCCCCAGGCCGGGGTCGGCGAAGGCAGCCCGACGCCCAGGTAGCTAAGCGTCGCCTCAGCCAGGATGAGCTGGCCTACCCGCAGCGTCGCGATCACGATGACGGTGTTGATCACTCCCGGCAGCAGGTGCCGGGTGATGATGCGCCAGTCCGACGCGCCGGCGATCCTCGCCAGGGCCACGTAGTCGCGCTCTCTGAGCGAGAGCACCTCGGCGCGTATGTTGCGCACGAACACCGACCACGCTAGCAGGGTCATCAGGACGAGCATCAGCGCCAGCCCAGCCTCGTAGATGATCGCGGCGATCATCGCAAACAACAGGAACGGCAGCGACAGCCAGATATCCACGAACCGAGACACGATCTCGTCTATGAACCGGCCGAAGTAGCCCGAGATCATCCCAAGGGCCGTACCCACGGTCATGCCCGCAGCAATGGCGATGAACGAGATCATGAGCGACGCCCGGGCGCCGTGCATGATGCGGCTCAGGACGTCCCGCCCGAACGGGTCTGCTCCGAGCGGGTGGTAGCGTGCCTCCGGGTGCTCGACGTACCACCCGCTGTTCCAGAAGCCGGGCGCGTTGCGGGAAAGCTGGTCGGTCTCCGCGTAGTCGAACGGGGCGACAAGCGGCGCAATCACTGCCATGACGACCATCCCCAGCAGCACCGCCACAGGGAGGACCGGCCATTTTCTGAAGAACTGCCAGGTGTTTCGCAACGGCGCCGGGACGCGGCTGTCCTGCGCGTGTTCGGCAGGCGTCCGGAACGTCGTGGCTGCGGGTGTGCTGGCCATCGCTAGGCGTACTTTATCCGGGGGTCCACGTAGGCATAGGCGAGGTCAGCGGCGAAGTTAGCCACGGCGAATATCGCCACGAAGATCAACACGATGCCCGTCATCAACGGGAAGTCATTATTGAACGTCGCCGTGACTGCTGCGGACCCCAGGCCAGGCC
>CAYWBD010000126.1:0-6828 GCA_964456315.1 uncultured Thermoflexus sp. | reverse complement strand
GGTCCGACGGCGTGTACACCTTGACCTTGAGCCCCTCTTCTTCGAAGTATCCGCGCTTCAACGCCTCGAACACGCCAGCATGGTTCGAGTTCGGGAACCAGTCGAGCGCGAGTGAGACCTCGTCTTTGCCGCCGCACGCCGTCAGTGCAACGATCAGCGCGCCAAGCGCCAGCAGAGCCACAACCTTCTTCATAGTGCACCCCTTCTCATGTCAGCCCTGCGTCGTCCGGGCGCGAGGGTAGTTGCGTAACGCCCACCTCTCGGCGGCACTCACGGCCAGGAACAGCGCCACGGCCAGGACCGACAGCGCCAGGACCGCCGAAAACACGCGCTGCGTCTGTAACTGGGGCGCAGACACACGCATCAGCCACCCCAGCCCGCCCTGGGCGCCCACCCACTCGCCAATCACCGCGCCGATCACTGACACCACCGCGGCCACTTTCAGCCCGGAAAACAGGTAGGGCAGCGCCACACGCACGTGCAGCTTCATGAACACCTGCAACCTTGTCGCACCGAGCGTCCTGAACATGTCCACCATCTCGCCGTCAGCCGCCCGGAGGCCATCGGCCAGGTTGACCGTGACGGGGAAGAACGAGATGAGTGCGACCACGATAACTTTCGACGTCATCTCCGGTCCCACCCACACCAGCAACAGCGGCGCGATGGCGATCACCGGGACCGTCTGCGACGCGATCACAAACGGGTACACCGCCCGTTCAAGGAGCCTCGACCATGCGATCGCCGCCGCCAGCGCCGCGCCACACACCGAGGCAAGGGCAAACCCTATCAGCACTTCCGCCAGGGTCGTCCCGGCATGGCGTACCAGGAGATCGAACGACCGGCCGGTCTCTGCGAGGATGCCGCTCGGCGGGGGCAGCAGCCATCGTGGTACGTCGAACAAACGCACCCAGGCCTCCCAGACCCCGAGCGCGGCGGTCCCGAGAGCCAGCGGCGGGAGCCAGTCGGCAGCTGCCCGGCCCGCAAAACCCGCAACCGGCCGGGTACTCGCAGTGCCGGTCACGCTGCGTCCTCCCGGGTCTGGCCCAGCAGCCCTATGAGTTGCCGCTTCAGACCTATGAACTCCGGCGACGTGACCGCGTCCGCCGGACGCGGCCTCGGCAACGCAACTTCAAGAGCCGCGGCGATCCTGCCGGGCGGGCCAGCCATCACGAGCACCCGGTCGGCCAGCACCAGCGCCTCTTCGACATCGTGCGTCACCAGCACGACAGCCTTGTCAGAGCGGTCCAGCGCCTGGGCCAGCCAGTTCTGGAGGTCAGCGCGGGTAATGGCGTCAAGGGCGCCGAACGGCTCGTCCAGCAGCAGGACAGGCCGCTCAGGCAGGACAGCGCGCAACAGGGCCGCGCGCTGGCGCATCCCCCCGGAAAGCGTCCCTGGATAGGAGTCCATCACGGCCCCAAGCCCGAAACGCACACCCATCGAGCGGGCGCGGTCGTTCGCTATCCCGGCGTCCACCCCTGCCAGCTCAAGCCCGAGCCGCGCGTTCCCCAGGACCGTGCGCCATGGCAGCAGCAGGTCGCGCTGATGCATGTGCGCCACTCGCCCCAGCCGCATCGCCTGCCGTTCGCCGTCGAGCAGCACCTCTCCTGAGTCGGGAGGCTGCAGGCCCGAGATTACATTGAGCAGCGTGCTCTTCCCGCAGCCGCTCGGGCCGACGATGGCGACAAACTCGCCCGGCGCCACTGCCATGCTCACGTCTTGCAACACGACGTCAGCGGGCCGGCCCGCGCTGGCTGCCCGCCAGACGCGCATCACGCCCCGGAGTTCCAGACGGGGGGGAGACGGCCTGCGTTGTTTGGGAGCTGTCATGTGGACTGCCGGAATGGCAGCCCGGGGTACCTAAGTCAAGGACCGCCGCCTGCTGGAGCTGGGGGTGCTCAGGGCTCGCGGCGGCTCAGACAACCTCGCCTCGTTCCCTTCGCTGGCATTATCCAGATCAGGTTCTGGGGTCGCCCCGAACAGTCGGGACCTCTCAGCCTGGCCTATCCAAGCTCCCCCGGGCGCCGTATTCAGTTTTCGTGGCGACGTAACTCGCCGCCTGGCCCGACGAGTCTGGCAGCGCCGGGTAGGCGTGTCAAGGCCGGAGTCGAGCCAAAGGTGTTTTGCGACCGCCGTTGGGCGAGGCTAGAATGCCACCCGTCCTGCTGGCCCACGCGTGTTGCCGGGCCGCTCTTACACCAGGGGCAATATTGGGCACTCACTCGGTCCCGCCGCGCGAAGCGTTTATCCGCGAGGTCTCCCAACCAGACGAGGACATCGATCTCGGAGCCGCCGCGCTGTATCTGGCCGCTGGGCACTGTCCCGGCCTGGACGTGGTCGCCTATCAGGGCCGGCTGGCGCAGCTCGGCCAGCGGGTCAGAGCAGCCCTCCCGCGGCGTCCCAACACTTATGACGCCATCCACGCCGCCAACGTCGTCCTCTTTGACGAAGAGGGGTACAGCGGCAACGGCGAGGCGTTCTATGACCCGCGCAATAGTTACCTGAATGACGTGATCGACCGTAAGCTCGGCATCCCAATCACCCTGTCAGTGCTCTACATGGAAGTGGCCAGGCGGGCCGGCCACCGGTTCCGGGGCATAGGTATGCCGTCGCACTTCCTAGTCGCCGCCGGGCAGGGGCCCTCGGAGATCTTCATAGACCCGTTCAACCGTGGCGGCCTCCTGACCCGCAGGGAAGCGGTCGCCATGGCGCTGCGGGGTCGGGAAGCAGGCCTCCCCGAGCGAAACCCGATCCTGGTACGCCGCCTCCTGCCGCCCGTTGACAAGCGCATGATCTTGCGGCGGCTACTCAACAACCTCAAGCTCATCCATTCCAAGGAAAAAGACAGTCCCCGCGCCCTGACCGTGGCTGAGCGCATCCAGCTGTTGGAGCCTGCCGACTGGCGTAACCTCAGTGACCTGGCAAGGCTCCAGACCGAGATGGGCCTGTTCTCCGAGGCCGCGGCCAGCCTGACGGCGTTCATCCAACGCGCCCCGTCCGGCATGGACACCAGGCTCGCTGAAAACGCCCTCAGGCAGCTGCGCACTCTGGCGGGAGGCGCAGGCCCTGGTGGCAACAACGGCGGCTGAATCCGTAACGGCGGCTTTCGTCGTACTACAGGCACGCAAGCCTCGAGCCCGGGCGGACAAGCAGCTAAAGTCTGTGCTGCGCCGCACTTCACGGCCGGGGGCCCAGGTTGGGCCGAGGTGGACCAGGTGACCTACCAGGCCATGTCAGACCTGGAACTTCTGGCCTGCATTGGGCGGTCGGATACAGACGCGCTGGCCGCGTTGTATGACCGGTACGGACGCCGGGTGTTCGCCCTCGCCGTACGTATCCTCAACGACCCGGTCACATCGGAAGAGGTCACCCAGGACGTTTTCGTAAGCATCTGGCGGCGGAGCGGCAGCTACAGCTCGGACAAAGGCAAATTCACCACCTGGCTGTTCAGCATCGCCCACAACCGGACAATCGACGAGCTCCGGAGGCGCAGGAGGGACCTCAACCGGGGGAATGATGACGTGGAAGACCACCTTGATGTGGTAACAACAGACATCTCCCCAGACGATTCCGCCGTAGCACAATCTGAATACGCTCTAGTTCGGGAGGCCATGAAGGCATTGCCACCAGAACAACGGGCGGTAGTTGAACTGTCGTACTTCCGCGGGCTAACACAGGCCGAAATCGCGGAGAAGTTGGGCCAGCCGCTAGGGACAGTGAAGACAAGGATGCGACTGGCGCTGAAAAAGCTGCGTGACGCGTTGAGCAGCAGAATAAGCGCACAGGCCATATGAACAGGAAAGGCTTCAGAGACCCCAGGTCAGACGACCTCGCGGCCTACGCCCTTGACGCACTGGGTCAGGAAGAGCGGGCGCGGGTCGACGAGTTCCTCGAGCGCTCTGAAGAAGCCAGACGGGACCTCGCTGAGCTCCTTGAGACGACCGCCGCGCTCGCCTCAGCTGTGCCTCCGGCAGAGCCGTCGGCGGGCCTCAGACAGCGGCTGATCGCGGCCGCCATAGCTAACGACCGCCGGGCCCCGCTGCAGCTGCCCCCGGTCGGCCCCGCGCCCCTCGCGCCAGTGGGCGGCGCCGGCCCAGCAGCCACCCGCAGCCGCCAGCTTGCGGTCCGCGTGGGGTTCGCAGCCTCCTTCTCCGCGGTCGCCGCGGCCGTCGCCGTCGCGATCTTCTTCGGGATAGAAACTGCCCAGCTCCGGAGCGACCTCCGCACCCTCAACACACGGCTCGAAGACGAACGCACAACGGTCGGAGACGTCCGCGAAACGGTCACGGACCTCAAGACAGAGCTCGCCGCCGCCTCAGAGCAGGCCGACCAGAACGAGGAGCAAGTCTCCAGCCTGGCGCAGGCCAACGCTGCTCTGCACACCGCAATCCGAGACCAGCGCTGGGTCACCTACGTGACGTTCGAGCGAGATTGGGAGGCGACCGGCTGGTTCAGGGCGGGAGCGGGAGCGCCACAGGCCCAGGGCCAGATTGTCGTCAGCCCGCAGGACGACCGCGCCGCGCTATTCGTCGATGGCATGCCCACCCTGCCCGAGGGTTACGTGTACCAGCTCTGGCTGGTCGGCTCTGGCTGGCGCTGGCAGGGCGTCAAATTCGAGGTCAACGAGTACGGCTATGCACGCGTCGACTTTGACTTGCCTGCCGGCGTGGCCCAGTTCAACACCGCCGCCGTCACCAGAGAGATGGAAAGCGGCGAAGGCGCCGGTGTCGAGGTCATGAGCGCACCGTCCAACCGCTGACCTTTCGTGCTGGCTGTGATCGCTTCCTATCCGGCGCCGCAGCGGCACGGCGGCCACCCGAGGGCGCGGGGCCCGTACACATCATCAGGCAAGCAGCTACCCTGATCGGGATGGGTAACCTGCGTCGCAAACTCATACGTCCCCTCCTGGCAGCCTTCGCAATCGCAACCGGTGCTCTGGCGCTCGTTTCCCTGCCCTCATGCGCCAGCGACAAGAAGGACGCCACGGTCGCCCCGACCCCGGCGCTCACGGCGCAGGAGGCCCTATCGCGCGCCCGGGGCGCGATGACCTCTACCCCCGGGTTCAACTTCGAGTTGACGCACCCCACGGGCGCGACCTCGCTCCCCGGCGGACTGTTCCTGACCCGCGCTACCGGCTCCGTCCTGGCCCCGGACCGGCTCTCCGTCACCGCCGAAGCCAACTTCGGACGAGCGTTCGTCAGAGTCAGCGCAATCGTCATCGGCGCCGACACCTACATGACCAACTTCCTGACCGGCGCGTGGTCGCCGGTCCCGGCCGCAGACAGCCCGTTCGCATTCCTGGACCCCATTGGGCTCGTCACCAGCCTGCTCGGGGAGGTTCAGGACGTCTCGTTCGCTGCGCCCGTCGCCGCTGGCGCTGACCTGGTCATCGCAGGGCGAATGCCAGCCAAGCCGTTCGCGGCGCTGGTCGGGACCGTCGACGAAAGCAAGGTCATCTCGGTGCGCCTCACCTTCGACGCCACGACGTTCGTGTTGAAAGAGGTCCTCGCCGAGGGCGCCCTCCAGCCCGGCGACGGCCCAACCGCGGCGCGGCTGATAACGCTCTCCGGCTATGCCGACACCATCAGCATCGAGAAGCCGGTGTAGGCCAGTGGCGTCCGGGCGCCCGTCGTTGAACCCCTACTGGCTCTTCCTGCCCTTCTGCGCAGGCGTGTTCATTGCCGCCGATGACCAGACGGTGGTCGTTACCGTGCTCCCAGAGGTGATGCGTGACCTGCGCGTGGGGCCCGGCGAGCTTGACCGCGCCGCGTGGGCAGTCACGGGCTACCTGATCGGCTTCACGGCCGCCATGCCGCTCATGGGCCGGATCTCAGACCGCGTCGGATACCGCGCAGCGTTCGTCGGCGCACTGTTCGTGTTCGTCGTCGGCTCCGTGGCGGTTGCCCTCAGCCCCAGCATCCCCAAGTGGCTTTACGGCGGCGAGCCCGAGTACTCATGGCTGGTCGGCGCACGGGTGTTCCAGGCGGTCGGCGGCGGCGGCGCAGTCCCGGTCGCGCTCGCCGCCGCGGGCCAGCTCTTCCCGGAGGGCAAGAGGCCTCTGGCCTACGGGCTGGTCGGCGCAAGCGCAGAAGCTGGCGGTGTCATCGGGCCGCTCTGGGGCGGCGCAATCACCGACTGGGCGTCGTGGGAATGGGCGTTCTGGCTGAACATACCGCCCGCGGTCGTGGTCATCGCTGCGGTGATGATGACGCCGCCGGCACGGCGCTACGCCGGTCGCATCGACTTCCTGGGCGGCGCACTGTTCGCCGCCGCGCTGACACTGCTGACTCTCACCCTTTCAAGGGCAGGGGAGCCAGACGCCGTCCTGGCCTGGGCTGCCCCGCTGACCGCCCTGGCCTTGCTGGGCGTCATCTGGAGGCAGGCGACGGCGCGCCACCCGCTCATCCCGCGAGACCTCTTCGCCCGGCTCAACTTCACCGCCGCCTCGGGGGCGCACCTCCTGGTCGGCGCGGCGCTGATCATCGCCATGGTGTCCGTGCCGCTGATGGCAAACACACTTCTGGAGGACTCGCCCCTGGAAGGGGGCCTGCGCCTGCTGAGGCTCACGGTGGCAGTCGGAGCCGGCGCGCTTGTGGGCGGGATAGCGGTCCAACGCCTCGGGCCGAGACTGCCCGCGCTCGCCGGACTGGCCCTGTGCGGCGCCGGGTTTGTGACGATGTCGAGGTGGACTTTGGCCGTCGCCGACCCATGGATGACAGTCCACCTGGCCGTCACCGGGCTGGGCTTCGGGCTGCTGATCGCGCCTGTGGCCGAGAGCGCGCTGGCACGGGTGGGCGCAGCGGACCGAGGCGTGGCGTCGGCGTTCCTGAC
>CAYWBD010000125.1:0-3881 GCA_964456315.1 uncultured Thermoflexus sp. | reverse complement strand
TCGCCACCCGCCTGACCGGCAAGGACCCGGCCGCGGTATACACGGGCACCCGTCCGTCGACGCGGCTCAAGGTCAGCGGCGTTTCACTCACCGTCATGGGCGCCAAGGAGCCGTCCGCAGAACACGACGAGGTAGTCACTTACTCCGAGGGCCGCCGCGGGGTGTACGGCAAGCTCGTGATCCGGGACGGCCGGCTGGCAGGGGCCATCCTGCTGGGAGACGCCGCGGCCGCGCCGGCGCTGCTCCAGGCCTTCGACCGCGACGAGTCGCTGCCGGACAACAGGTCGCAGCTCCTGTTCCCTGCCGCGGGAGAGCTGACAGAGGTCAAGGTCACTGACCTGCCGGACGATGCCCAGATCTGCAACTGCAACGGCGTCAGCAAGGGCCAGATAGCGGTCGCCGTCAAAGGCGGGTGCCGCACGCTGAAGACGGTGGGCCGTGCGACCCGGGCCGGGACCGGCTGCGGGTCATGCAAGCCGCAGGTGCTGGCCCTGCTCGAAGCGCTGTCGGACGGCCTGCTCGTGGAAGACCCATCCGCTCACTACTACGTCCCCGGCGTCCCCATGCAGAAAACGGACCTTGTGACGGCCATCAGGGAGCGCGGCCTCAAGAGCGTTTCGTCCGTGTTCGCAGCGCTGGCCGGCGGCAGGGAAGACGCAGCCAGCAAGGCCGGGCTCGCCTCACTGCTCAAGACCATCTGGGACTCGGAGTATGACGACGAGCGGGACGCCCGGTTCATCAATGACCGCGTCCACGCCAACATCCAGAACGACGGCACGTTCAGCGTCGTGCCCCGCATCCACGGCGGGGTCGTCAAATCGGACCAGCTGCGCCGCATCGCGGACGCCGCAGACAAGTACCGCGTGCCCATGATCAAGATCACCGGCGGCCAGCGGATAGACCTGCTCGGCGTGGCCAAAGAGGACCTGCCTGCCATCTGGAAGGACCTGGGCATGCCGTCCGGGCACGCCTATGCCAAGGCCTTCAGGACCTGCAAGACGTGCGTCGGCACAGAGTTCTGCCGCTTCGGGGTAGGCGACAGCACCGGCCTGGGCGTGAAGATCGAGAAGCGCTTCCAGGGCATCGAGGCGCCGCACAAGCTGAAGCTCGCCGTGTCGGGCTGCCCGCGCAACTGCGCTGAGGCCACCACCAAGGACCTGGGCGCGGTCGCCATAGAAGGCGGCAGGTGGGAGGTGTACGTGGGGGGCGCGGCCGGGTCGAAAGTCCGCAAGGGTGACGTGCTGTGCACCCTGGACACGCACGACGAGGTACTTGTGGTGATGGGGCGCTTCATCCAGTACTACCGGGAGAACGCCAAGTACCGGGAGCGCACCTACGACTTCGTCGAGCGCGTTGGCATTGGAAAGGTCCGGCGGGTCCTCTTTGAGGACGCAGTTGAGGTCGCGCAGCGGCTGGACGCCGCAATCCAGGCCGCGGTAGACGCCTATGTGGATCCCTGGGAGGAGTCGGATCGCCCGGTCAGCCCTGCCCAGTTCGCCTCGACGTTGCCGGCGGCCCGGAGTTGACGCGCGTGGCCAGTGCGACAACAGGCGCACAAGAAGCCGACATTTGCGCAGAGTCGGACATTCCGCTTGGAGAGGGCCGCGTAGCCGAGGTCGGCGGGTTGCGGATCGCGGTCTTCCGGAGCCGCAGCGGCAAGGTCTACGCGACCCAGGCGGAGTGTCCACACCGCGGCGGACCGCTGGCGGATGGGCTACTCGGCGACGCGACCGTTGTCTGCCCGCTGCACGAGTTCAAGTTCGACCTGCCCAGCGGCCGGGCGCTGGAGAACACGTGCCCGGCGCTCAAGACCTACCCGGTCACGGTGACGGAGGACGGGCGCCTGCTGTTGCGCTTCGCACCGCAGGCCGCGGTCCAGTTGGTCGCGCCTTGAGGCGCCGGCTGTGAGTCCAGGCGCGAGTCCCTTTTTGGCGGCACGTAGCGACGCGCGGTCGGGTCACGGTCTATCACCACGGTCTCAGGGGACCGCCAGGCGATCTGTGGGAGCAGGGGGTTGCTTGTGAACAAACAGCAGGCCGTGTCAGCCGGGAAGGCAGTCCGCATCAACCTGCGGAGCTTCCAGAAGCCGCACATGCGCGCCTTCCACATGACCTGGATGGCGTTCTTTGTCGCCTTCTTCGGCTGGTTCAGCATCGCCCCGCTGATGGCCGCGATCAGAGACGACCTCGGCCTTACCAAGAGCCAGGTAGGCACGACAGTCATCGCGTCCGTCGCAGGCACGATCCTCGCCCGGCTCGTGTTTGGCTGGCTGCTGGACCGGGTCGGCCCCCGGAAACTTTATGCCGGGCTGCTGGTGGTCGGAGCGCTGCCGGTCATGCTCGTTGGCCTGGCAGACAGCTATGAATCGCTGTTGTTCTTCAGGCTCGCCATTGGCGTCGTGGGCGCTTCCTTCGTCATCACCCAGTACCACACCTCGGTCATGTTTGCGCCGAACGTCGTTGGCGCAGCCAATGCGACCGCCGCCGGCTGGGGCAACCTGGGCGGAGGCGTGACCCAGGTCGTCATGCCCCTCGTGCTGGCGGCCGTGGTGGCGGTGGCGGGGGTCAGTGAGGCAGTTGGGTGGCGACTGGCGATGGTCATCCCCGGAGTCGCGATGATCGTGGCGGGGACCGCATATTTCCTGCTGACCCAGGACGCTCCCGGCGGGAACTACAGCGACCTGCGCCGGGGCGGCAAGTCGGCCACGACGCCCTCGACCCGTGGTGCCTTTCTGAGGGCGGCCAGGGACCGCAGAGTGTGGGCGCTGGGCGTTATGTACGGCGCATGCTTCGGGATAGAGATCACGATCGACAACATCGCCGCGCTCTACTTCCACGACAAGTTCGGCCTCAGTCTCGGCATGGCGGGTCTGGCCGCCGGGCTCTTCGGGATGATGAACCTCTTCGGGCGTGCCCTTGGGGGCATCGTCAGCGACCGCATCGGGGTCAAGGCAGGTCTGCGCGGGCGCGTGTGGTTCCTTGGGGTGGTGCTCATGCTGGAGGGCATCGGCATGTTGGTGTTCTCCAGGATGGACCTCCTGCCCCTGGCCATCGCCAGCCTGCTCGGCTTTGGCCTCTTCGTGAAAATGGCCAACGGCGCAACGTACTCGATAGTCCCCTTCGTGAACCGGGGGTCGCTGGGGTCAGTGGCAGGCATCGTCGGCGCAGGCGGCAACGCCGGCGCAGTGGCGGCCGGGTTCCTCTTCCGTGTCGAGGGCCTGGAGACCTCCACAGCGCTGGCCATCCTGGGGGCGACTGTGATGGCAGTCTCAGGTTTGGTCTTCCTCGTACAGTTCTCAATGCGCGACGAAGCCAAGCACCGCAGCGCCGTCCGGGCCGGGGTCGCGTTGCGGTCGGCGCAGGCAGCCAGCGCGCCGGTTGCCGCCGCCGACTGAGGGGCCGGCCGGTGTCGATCTCCAGTTGATTCCCTGTCTCTTGGGCCGGGCTTAGGCGTACGGCCGGCGGACGCGCGCTGCCCCATCAACCAGTCAGAGCAATACTTCGTCGCCCTGAAACGACTGGGCAAAGGGGTCGAGTTCGTCCGCTTCCCGGGCTGCGACCACGGTGTCCTTCCGATCCGGCCCGCCGAATCTGCGAGTGGAGTACTTGGAGCGCATGCTGGCCTGGTTCGACAGCCACCTGGGTATCGAGCGGAAGGACTGACGCGCTGGGGCTGTTACCTATGAGCCGGTCCCGCAATACCGGGTCCCGCCACCTGCGCGTCATGGTCGCAACTGCACACCTAGGTGTTGTTCCCACAGTTGTTCCCACAGAGGTGGTTTACAACCTTGAGATTGGCGGGAGGAGGCCGAGGCTGGTGTGTGAGCGACGTTGATTGTAGTAGTCGAGGAACGGCGACAGGGCATCGAGCCGGTGGGCATT
>CAYWBD010000124.1:0-6267 GCA_964456315.1 uncultured Thermoflexus sp. | reverse complement strand
GCCGGACCAGACGCTCGAGTGCAGCCCTTCTTCGTTGATGACCAGCGTCTCGCCCGGCGTTAGCTCGCGGACGAACTTTGCGCCGATGTGGTCAAGGGCGCAGGACTCAGACGCGATCACCCAGCCGCCGTCCAGCTTGCCGAGGCAAAGCGGCCGCACGCCGAGCGGGTCCCGCACACCCACAAGCTCGTCCTTGGTCAGCATCACGAGGGAGTAGGCGCCCCGCAGTCGGCGCATGGCGTACGCAGACCGCTCTGCCCACGTCTCTCCGGGCGCCTTGGCGTACATCTCAGCTATCACCGCGGAGTCTGAGCTGCCCTCAAACACCGAGCCCCACTCCTGCACCATCTCCTCGCGCAGCGGGCCGGCGTTGATCACGTTGCCGTTGTGGCCCAGGGCAAGTGCGCCGCGAGGGCCGTGGGCCATCAGCGGCTGGGCGTTCACCCTGCGACTTGAGCCCATCGTCGAATAGCGCGTGTGACCGATGGCGATGTGGCCCGGGAGCGCCGCCAGGTCCGAGTCCCGGAACACCTGCGTCACCAGGCCCATGTCAGTCCGCAGGTGCATGCCGAAGCCGTCGGCGGAGGCGATCCCAGCGCTCTCCTGCCCGCGGTGTTGGAGGGCGAAGAGCCCGAAGAACGTGGTGTTGGCGACCCGTTGGCCCGGGAGGTGGACGCCGATAATCCCGCACGCCTCGCGTGGGGAGTCTGTCTGTGTCAGGTCGGGCGCCGGCCCGGCCTGGCCTGTCAGATTTGTGTCCTTCGCCAGATGCGACTCCTGGGACCCTGTCTGGAGGCCGTACTGAGCCAGATGCCGCCGTCCTGGGCGGGGCTGCCCGCTACCTTCGCATTCTACGTGCGTCTGAGAAACAGGGTCAACGCGGGCGGTCTCTATGCCAGTTGCGTGCCACCACGGGAGTCAGGCGTCGCCTCGCGCTGCCTTGGCGTTGCAAGTTCGAGCAGGAAGAAGAACTCCTGGTTGCCCTTATCGCCAAGCACCGGCGACGCCGTCAGCCCGCGCACGCGCAACCCGTTGTCCACGCACCACCTCACGAAGCGACCGATGACCGCCGCGTGTACGGCAGGGTCCCGGACGACTCCCCCCGAGCCGATCTCGGCGGGGGCCGCCTCGAACTGCGGCTTCAGCAGGACTATAGCCTGACCGCCGGTCTTGAGGTGCGCCAGTGACGGCCCAAGCACCAGACGCAGCGAAATGAAGGACACGTCTGCCACAACTATGTCTACTTTCTCAGGCAGCGGGAAGGGGCGCCGGGCGTTCACCTTTTCGGCGCTCACAACGCGCGCGTCTGCCCGCAGCCTGGAATGAAGCTGGCCACGGCCAACGTCGACCGCGTAAACGCGCCTCGCGCCAGCCTGTAGGAGGCCGTCCGTGAACCCGCCTGTGGACGCGCCGACATCGAGCGCGACCATGCCTGCCGGGTCCACCTCAAACACACTGAGCGCGTGCTCGAGTTTATCGCCCCCGCGCGACACGAACTTCGGCTGCGCCCTGACCACGATCTGCTGGGTCGCGCTGACCATGGTCCCAGCCGTGGGTGTGGCCCGACCCAGGCGGCCCGGCAGGCTGACGTCTCCCGCAAGGATGAGGGCCTGCGCTTTCTCCGGCGACCCGGCCAGGCCGCGCTCGACCATCGCCCGGTCCAGCCTGACTTTGCCGGACTTTCCGACCCCACTCCGGCCTCCGACGGAGCCAGGCGCCGCGGCATCGGGGTGGAGGGCATCAGTCATGTGGGGTCCAGCCTGGTCGCCAAACACGCTATGGCGGCCCGGCTCCAGCCTGAAGGTGCGGGCAACCGTCGTTGACCTGTGACGTGACGCAAACCTATCATGCCCTCATGGCCATTCTGGCCCAGGGACCCCCCCGGCATGACCAGCCCGACTGACGCTAATGGCGTCCCCGTCCGCGGGCCCATGACGGCCCGCAGCATGGTCATGGGCATCGTCAGGTCCCTGCGGCCGAAGCAAGTCGCCAAGAACGGGCTCGTCCTCGTCCCGCTGTTCTTCACCGTCAACAAGTGGTGGGAGCCGGACGACGTGCCAGGCATGGCCGTGATCGTCGGCAAGTCTGTGGCCGCGCTGCTGCTGTTCGCGGTCCTGTCCGGGGCTGTCTACCTGGTCAACGACATCCTGGACGCCGAACGCGACCGCGCCCACCCGACGAAGCGCTTCCGGCCAATTGCGGCGCGCCTGCTGCCGGTGCGGCTCGCCTGGGCCGCGGCCGCGGTCTTGTGCGGCGGCTCCCTCGCACTGTCGTTCCTTCTGCAAACCCAGTTCGGGCTGAGCGCTCTCGCCTACGCCGTGCTCAACTTCGGCTACAGCCTCGTCGTCAAACATATCGTGATCCTGGACGTGATGGCCATTTCGGCGGGTTTCGTGCTGCGGGCCGTGGCCGGGTCAATTGTCCTCGACGGCTCGTCTTTGGACAGGGACGGCACGTCGGTGGTCCTGGAACTGAAGATCTCGCCCTGGCTTTATATCGTCACCGCGCTCGGGGCGCTGTTCATCGCCCTGGCCAAGCGGCGGAGCGAGCTTGCGGTGGCTGGTGAGCGGTCCGGTTGCCAGCGACAAGCCCTATCCGAGTACAGCCTGGGCCTGCTCGACCAGATGATCGCCATCGTCGCGCCGGCCACTCTGCTGGCATACACCCTGTACACGTTCAGCGGCGCGTCGTCCGGGGAGCCCAACATCCCAGACAACAACTCCATGCTGCTGACCGTGCCTTTTGTGGCCTACGGACTGTTCCGGTACTTGTACCTGCTCCACCGCCACAACCGGGGAGAAGCGCCCGAGGAGATCCTGCTATCGGACCGGCCGTTCCTCGTGAACATCATGCTCTGGCTGCTCGTGGCGGCCGGGGTGCTGCTCGGGAACAGGCTGCTGTAGCCACCCAGCCCTGCTGGCGCCAGACGGCAAGAGGGCCGGGTTAGCCATAACATCTGCCCATGCTGGGCCGGACGGACTTCTGGAATATCGGCTACCCCTTGCTGGGGGCAGTCGTCTACCTAAGCGCGCCCATCGCGCTGGCTGCGATCATCTACGGGCTGTACCAGCGAGTGCGCATCTGGCGGACTGGCGGGCCGTACGCCGAGCTTGGCGGGCACCGCGCACGCTTGCGGGCGTTCGTCCGGCTCGCAGCGCTGGACCTGTTCGCCCACCGGAAGTTTGTGCGCCACGAGGTCTACCCCGGCCTCATGCACTTCGCCATCTTCTGGGGGTTCAGCGTCCTTTTCATCGCCACGACGCTCTCAGCGCTTGAGTTCAACCTCGAAAAGTATGCGGGCTGGACGCTGCCCACGGTCGCATGGCGAGCGCAGACAGGGTTCGTGTGGGACATCTTCGGCGGCGTCCTGGCGTCGATAGGGATCGGCATGGCGGCGTGGCGCAGGTACGTTGTGCGGCCGGGGCGGCTGAACACGTTCCTCGACGACGGCTTCATCCTGTCCCTGCTCGGCCTGCTCCTGTTCACGGGGTTCCTGCTCGAAGGCCTGCGCATCGGCTCGACTGAGCTCAACCCTTCAGACGGGCTCTATCGCGCGTCAGAGGCTGCGTATTCGCCAGTCGGGTGGCTATTCGCAAAGTCGCTCTCCGGGATGGGCATGTCAGTGGCGACCATGACAACGGTCCACAAGGGCATGTGGTGGACGCACGCTGCGATCTTCACGGCAGGCTTCGTGTACGTGGCCATCGGGTTCGACAAGCTTTCGCACATCCTGGTCAGCCCGCTGAACGCCTACTTCCGGACATTGCGGCCGCGGGGCGCGCTGCGGCCCATGGGCGACCTGGAAAACGCCACGATGTTCGGGGCGAAGGACCTGCCCCAGCTTGGCTGGAACCAGCTGTTGCAGTTCGACGCCTGCACCAACTGCGGCCGCTGCCAGGACCAGTGCCCGGCGTGGGCGTCGGGCAAGCCCCTGTCGCCACGCAAGCTCATTCAGGACATGAAGGCCTACACGCTCGAGCGCGGCCCCGAGCTGGTGGCCGCTGGCCGCGGGCGGCTCGCGCCTGCCGTTCGTCCTGAGCCTGTCGAAGGACGAAGCGCGGCGCAGGCCGGACCGCCGCCGCCCGCGCGCTCCATGGTCGCCGACGCCGCCGGAGAAGACGTCCTCTGGGCCTGCACGACCTGCGGCGCGTGCGTCGAGGCCTGCCCGGTCTCCATCAACCACATCGACACAATCGTGGACATGCGACGCTACCTCGCGCTCGAAGAGGCCCGTGTCCCTGCGACCGCGCAGGCGGCCCTGCAGAGCATGGAGCAGCGCGGCCACCCGTGGCGGGGGACCACGCTGACCCGGACCTCGTGGATGGAGGGGCTCGACGTCCCCACCCTGGCGCAAAAGCCCGACGCCGATGTCCTGCTCTGGGTCGGCTGCTCTGGCGCGCTGGTCGAGCGCAACGTGCGGACCACACGGGCCATGGCCTCGGTGCTCAACAAGGCCGGCGTCAGCTTCGCCGTGCTTGGCGACGAGGAGACCTGCACCGGCGACCCTGCCCGCCGCCTTGGCAACGAGTACCTCTGGCAGGTGATGGCGAAGCAGAACATCGAGACCTTCCGCCGCTACAGCGTCAAGAAGGTCGTCGCCACCTGCCCGCACTGCTTCAACACCATCAAGAACGAGTACCCGCAGCTGGGCGGCAGCTTCGAGGTCGTCCACTACACGCAGCTGGTTGCCGACCTGATCGCCCAGGGCAAGCTACGCCCCGCGGCGGTGACGCGACCCGTCGCCACTGCGATACCGCCCATCCCGCCGATAGCCGGCGCGGCCAAGGCTGCAGGCCCAGCGCGGGGAGGCGGTCAGGATGTCATTCTGAGCGGAGCGAAGAATCTAGCTCAGACCCCGGCGCGGCCCACTACCCCTTCGCCCCTCGCGGGTGAGGGGTCAACGTCCAAGATGTCCGTGACGTATCACGACTCCTGCTACCTCGGCCGCCACAACGGCGTGTACGACGCGCCCAGGAAAATCGCCGCCGCTATCCCCGGCCTGGAACTCAAAGAGATGCGGCGCTGCAAGGACCGCGGCTTCTGCTGTGGCGCAGGCGGGGGCCGCATGTGGATGGATGAGACAGGACAGCGCGTAAACCACCTCCGCACCGACCAGTTCCTGGAGACCGGCGGCGACACGGTCGCTGTCTCCTGCCCCTTCTGCCTCCAGATGTTCGAGGAAGGCATCTCCGCAAAGGGGGCCGGCGACCGCCGGCAGGCCAAAGACCTCATCGAAATCCTGGACGAGGCGACGTAGGCAGCCCCGCGTTGGCCGGCTGGCAGCATCGGCGCGCCCCGCCCCGTGGCGGGAACGCGCTAAGATCGGCGCGATTTCCGCCTGAACTTCAGGGCCGCAAGAACGTGCCTGTCCCCAAACAACACCGCCGCACCCCGACTCGCACCAGCTCGTTCGGTACGAACGGGCGGATCAGCCACGACTCGTCTGCCTACTACGCCAGAGTGATGCAACTCGGCAGCGATCTCGAGGCCGCGGCCAAAAAATGGTCCGCTCTCGGCGAAAACCCGGCCCCGTCACGCGCGCTTGACCGCATCTTCAGGCACACGTCCGAACGCATGCGGGAACTCCCCGACCGCTGCGTCCACCTCATGGTCACGTCGCCCCCCTACAACGTCGGCAAGGACTACGACGAGGACCTGACGCTCGACGACTACCGCGCCCTTCTGAGCCGGGTGCTTGCGGAGACGTTCCGGGTGCTCGTACCCGGCGGGCGTGCCTGCGTGAACGTCGCCAATCTTGGCCGCAAGCCCTACATCCCGCTCCACGCCTACGTGATCGAAGACGCCGCCGCCGCAGGCTTCTTCATGCGCGGCGAAATCATCTGGAACAAGGCGGCGGGCGCGGGCGTCTCGACAGCCTGGGGCAGCTGGCGGTCTCCCTCAAACCCCACGCTCAGGGACACGCACGAGTACATCCTGATCTTCCAGAAACCGCCATTCCGCCGCCTGCCCCCCGAAGGCCGTGAGGCGACGATCTCCCGCGAAGATTTTTTGGAGTGCACGAAGAGCGTATGGACATTTGGCCCCGAGTCAGCCAGGCGCGCCGGCCACCCTGCGCCGTTCCCCGTCGAACTGCCCCGGCGCCTAATCCAGATCTACACCTACTCAGGCGACCTCGTGCTGGACCCGTTCATGGGCACTGGCGCAACAGCCGTGGCGGCAACGGACGGGGGCCGCCACTACGTGGGCTACGAGCTGAACGCCGGCTACATCACCAGGGCTGAGGAGCGAATCAGAGCATCAAGGGCG
>CAYWBD010000123.1:0-7151 GCA_964456315.1 uncultured Thermoflexus sp. | reverse complement strand
CCAGCGTCAGCCCGCCGATGCCGGTGTCCGACACCGTGCCACCCGGCGTCGCAAGCCCGTGTACCGCCGTCTCCCGGTCTAGCTCGCCCCAGATTACCCCGCCCTGTGCCCAGGCCGTGCGCGCCTTGGCGTCAACCCGCATCCCCTTCATCGGCGACAGGTCCACCAGCACGCCGCCATCGCACGTCCCGAGGCCCCCTATGTTGTGCCCGCCGCCCCGCACTGCCAGGAGCATCTTGTGGTCGCGCGCGTAGTTCACGGCGGCGATCACGTCCGCGACTCCCGCGCAACGGGCGATCAGCGCCGGCTTGCGGTCAATCTGGGCGTTCCAGACGCGGCGGCGCTGCTCGTAACCCTCGCCACCCGGCTCTATCAACTGCCCATGGAACCCCGCACGCAACGCGTCAAGGCCGTGGCCGTTGGTCGTTACAGTCGGTGATTTCTGTTGGGTACTGGCCATGGGATTCCTCCTTAATCACGGGTCGCCGGTGGGCGTGGAAGAGGTCAGCACGAGCGGGTGCCGAATGCGACGGGCAGGCCACGCGTTTCACCGGCCTGCGCGACGAAAGTAGCGTCCGCCACTGCAGCCGCCCGCGGAACCATTCGCCTGCGTGATCGCAGATGTTACGACTCGACACGAAACACCGTCAACCCGCAGGTTGGAGAATGCCGCTCGTCGTGAGCACGAACCTGATTCGGCCGAAGGACCCCGTCACATCCTATGGTCCTCCGCCCGGTCCTCCGGCGAATAGCCCAGGACCTGCCGAGCGTGCTCGATGTCCCGCACGGCCCAGCGGTTGTCAGAGCCCGAGTAGAAGATGTCGAACTTCAGCGAGGCTGGCGCGTCGACGCAGAGCCGCACCATCTGCGCGGCATCGCGCTGGCTCGTCCACAGCGAAAAACTACGCTCCAGCGGCGCGTCAACGTCAGCGGCGTTGATGTTCGACGTCTGGTGTCTGGGCGTGTCAGGCCGGTTCACCGCGCTGAAGCGTATGCACAGCACCGACATGCCATGTACGTCCGAGTAATAGCGCCCCAGCGCCTCGCCCCAGACCTTCGACGCCGCATAAAGGCCGGATGGCCGCACGGGCCAGGTGTGGTCGACCTTGAGGTACCCGCCCGGCTGGCCGGGGTAGGCGCCTGCGACCGCCTGACGGAGCGCGCCTTCCTGCTCGTAGTTCCATGTGACCTGCCCGGTCGAGGCGAAAATGACCCGCCTGGCGCCTGCCTGCCTCGACGCCTCGAACACGTTGTAGGCGCCGACGAGGTTGCTGTTCAGGATGCGCTGCCACTGCGCTTGTTCTGGGCTCAACGACGCGTCAACGGGCCCGCCGTTCGCGCCCATATGCACTACTACTTCTTGACCCTCGACCGCGCGGCGCACGGCGTCGTAGTCCGCGACATTGCCGACGACAAAGCCCTCTCCCGCTGGGAGAGGGTTCGGGTGAGGGACCTCTATTTTGAGAGAGCCCTCTCCCAGCGGGAGACGGGTGCCCACCGGAGGTGGGCGCGGGTGAGGGGTTCTGCTTGCCCCCTCTCCCGGCGGGAGAGGGTTGGGGTGAGGGGGAAGCGGGTGCTCCGCGAGCGCCCGTAGGTCAAACCCGGTCAGCGCGTACCTCTCAGGCCACCGCGACAGGTCGCGCCACACGGCGCTGCCGATCAGCCCGCTCGCGCCAGTGACCAGGATTCTCATCTCGGGACTCATTGCGCCGGGAGCGTACATGAAGCCTGCCCCCACAGCTCAGAAATGGGACTTCAAATCTCGTCGTTTTGAGCTGTTTGGGTCAGAACGCGCGCCGCAATCCGTAATCAATTGCGCTCCTGAGCACCGCGATGTACGATGCCGCCGACCATCGCCTTGCGCGGACGTTGGCGGCTTCCCGGCAGCCACAGCGCAGCACCCAGGAGGAAACCCTTGGACATCAGGTCAATTCGCAGGTTCGGCCGACGCAAAGTCGTCCGTCAATGGGCGCCGCCCGTGGTGGCTGCGCTTGCGGTCCTCCTGGTCCTCGTCACCCCTGTCCTGCCTCCCGTGCTGGCCAACGCCAAGGCCGACCAGCTGTCCGCCCGCGCACTGGCGTCGGCCATTGAACAGGCAGCCACCGCAAACCTGGCCGGCGGGACGGCGACTGCTCCGTCCTCTCTAGCTGCTCCATCTGCAGCATCGTTCTCTCTATTCTCTCTATCAGATGTCCTCGCGGGCACTTCCGCGCCTGGCACCGCCAGGCAGGCCCCCATCACCGCCCTCGCTCCCGCCGGGGCGTCGGCTCCGGAACTCTCTTGGTCCTTCACGCCGGCGCCGATGAGGCTGTCCGCCGCAGGTGTCGGCTCCGTAGCCGACGCCGTGGACTTCCTGCCGCCTCTCGGCCCCCGGCCCAAGAGCGGCAAGCCTGACCCGAATTTCGACCCGACCCTAGCCAGCCTGCTCAAGGTGACCATCTGCGACCGCGCGCTGCCCGGCTGCCCGACGGTCCGTGAGATGACCGCGGCCAGCAAGGGCGGCGAAAAGCTCAGGCTGGCGAAGGGCGACTCCGATGACGACGGCGGCCGCTCGCACTACAAGGCGATCTGGAACGCCGGCGAGGACCGGGTAGGCATGTTCACCGCCAAGCTGTCCTTCGGCGGCATGCTCCTCGACTCCGTGAACTTCAACCTCGTCGGCGATGACGACGACGACATGCCGAAGATGAACCCGGACGGCTCGTTCAACGTCGAGTCGGACGATGACGGCGTGCCGGTCAAGTTCGAGGTGGACAAGCACCCCGTTATCCGCGTGCGGCAGATGCACGAGCAGGGCAAGACGGCGACAGAGATCGCGGCCGTCCTGCTGGCAGAGTTTGGCTGCACGGCCCAAGAATCGGCGCAGTTGCTTTTCAACGACCTCCGGACGACGCCGGTCGTCATGCACCTGTCGCCCGCGGTCAAGACCGCAGGACTCGCCTCGCCGCTCTTGGCTCACACTGTGCCGTTCACGGCGACCGAGGTGCTGGCCGCGTTGAACGTGGTCTACGCGCTCGCCGCGATGGCGGGCGCGGCCATAGAGAAGGCCGTTGGCTTCGTCGCCAGCGAGATCATGCTCGCCCTAAACCAGGTTTTCCTTCTTGCCGCGCAGGCCGCTGCGGCCATTGAGAAGGCCATCGGGTTCCTGGCAGACGCCATCATGGGCGCGCTGAACATAGTGTTCGGCCTGGCCGCACAGGCAGCCGCGGCGATTGAGAAGGCCATCGGGTTCCTCGCAGACGCCATCATGGGCGCCCTGAACACGGTGTTCGCGCTCGCCGCCCAGGCAGCCGCGGCCATTGAGAAGGCCATCGGGTTCCTGGCGGACGCCATCATGGGCGCGCTGAACGTAGTCTTCGGCCTGTTGGCGGAAGCAGCGGCGGCGATTGAGAAGGCCATCGGGTTCCTGGCCGACGCAATCATGGGCGCGCTGAACATAGTGTTCGGGCTGGCCGCACAGGCTGCTGCGGCCATTGAGAAGGCCATCGGGTTCCTGGCAGACGCAATCATGGGCGCGCTGAATGTAGTCTTCGGCCTGTTGGCGGAAGCAGCCGCAGCCATAGAGAAGGCCATCGGGTTCCTGGCCGACGCCATCATGGGCGCGCTGAACACGGTCTTCGCCCTGGCAGCACAGGCAGCCGCGGCAATTGAGAAGGCCATCGGGTTTCTGGCAGACGCCATCATGGGCGCGCTCAGCACGGTGTTCGCGCTCGCCGCCCAGGCCGCCGCGGCCATCGCCATGGCCATCGGGTTCCTGGCCGACGCCATCATGGGCGCGCTCAACACGGTGTTCGGCCTGGCGGCGCAGGCAGCCGCGGCCATCGCCAAGGCCATCGGGTTCCTGGCAGATGCCATCCTGGGCGCGCTGAACATCGTGTTCGGCCTGATCGCCCAGGCCGGCGCGGCCATCCTGAAGGCCGTCGGGTTCCTGGCAGATGCCATCCTGGGCGCACTGAGCACTGTGTTCGGCCTGATCGCCCAGGCCGGCGCGGCCATCCTGAAGGCAGTCGGGTTCCTGGCCGACGCCATCCTGAGCGCGCTGAGCACCGTGTTCGGTCTGATCGCCCAGGCCGGCGCGGCCATCCTGAAGGCAGTCGGGTTCCTGGCCGACGCCATCATGGGCGCACTGAACGCTGTGTTCGGAATGCTTGCTGATGCGGCTGCAGCCCTCCTGAAGGCCATCGGGTTTGCGGTGGACGCAGTGCTGTCGGCCCTGAACGCCGTCTTCCTGCTGGGCGCACAGGCGGCGGCCGCCATTGCGAAGGCCATCGGATACGCCGCAAACGCCATCGCAAATGCGCTTGCGACGGTCTTTGGCCTGGCCGCAGAGGCCATCGCGCAGCTGTTCAAGAACATTGGGTACGCGGCCCAGGTGATCGCTGATATGCTCGCCACCGTTTTCGGGTGGGTGCTGGGACAGCTAATCGAGTTCCTGACTGAGGTACTCGGGTTCGCCCAGAGCGTGGTCGAATCGGCCCTCGGGGCGATAGGCTTCGCACTGGACGCGATCGCGGACGCCTTCTCGGACCTGGCAGACGCAATCGCAGACGGCTTCTGCGGCATCTTCGGCTGCTGACGGGGAGGCGCCAACAAGGAGTGTGAAGAACTAAGGAACAATTGCTAACCGACCGGAGGGGCACGCCGACCAGCGTGCCCCTCTTGCTTTGTGGCGTCGGCCGCCGACCGGGCCCGAACGCCAGCGAGCTTGCCTGCGACACCCGGTTCACGGGCAGCGCCGCGGATGGTAGAGTCTGAGGTCGTTTCGCGATCGGCCCGCGCCATCGGCAGCACTGCCCGGCTGTCCCGGAGCGCCTCGTATCGCAGCCTGTCCCGGAGCGCCCCGTTTCGCAGCCTGAGGAGGAGGCAACGATGGCCCTACAGCACGCCGTCCAGGTCGAACAGCTTGTCAAGGTCTACCCGAAGGACGTCAAGGCCGTAAACGGCATCGACTTCGCAGTCGCAGGCGGCGAGTTCTTCGGCCTGCTCGGCCCCAACGGAGCCGGGAAGAGCACGACCATGAAAATCATGGCCACGCTCCTGCGCAAGACGTCCGGCCGGGTAACCGTCGCCGGCCTGGATGTTGACCGCGACCAGATGGCGATCCGCCGGGCGATGGGCTTCGCCATGCAGGAGGTGGGCCTGGATGACCTGGCCAAGGGCCGTGATTTCCTGGTGACCCAGGGCCTCCTCTACAGCCTGCCACGCGGCGCGTCCGCGGCCCGCGCAGAGGAGCTCCTGGAGCTGGTCGGGCTAACAGACTCGGCGGGACGCAAGGTGGGCACCTACTCTGGTGGCATGCGCCGGCGCCTCGACCTCGCCAGCGCGCTCATGCACAGCCCGTCGCTCCTGTTCCTGGACGAGCCCACCACCGGCCTGGACCCCCAGAGCCGCCACGCCATCTGGGGCCACCTGGAGCAACTCAACCGCAACGGCACCACGATCATCCTGACCACGCAGATCATGGAAGAGGCGGACCGCCTCTGCCAGCGCGTCGCCATCATCGACCGCGGGCTCATCGTGGCGCAGGGGACGCCGAAGTCGTTGAAGGCCGAAGTGGGCGGCGACGTTGTGACGCTCTCGTTTGGAATTGGGCCGTCTGCGAATGGCCGCGTCGCGGACCAGGCAAAGTCGTTGCTGTCAGGGCGCGACTACATCCTCGGCATGGCGGCGACGAGCGGCGACAGCGACCAGCTCTCGGTCACTGTGCGCAACGGCGGCGAGGTCGTCCCAGACCTCATGCGCTATCTGGGCGACAACGGCATCGCCATCTCCAACCTGTCCGTCGCCAGCCCGACGCTCGATGACGTGTTCCTCAAGCACACCGGCCACAAGATCCGCGCTGACTCCGGCAGCGGCGAAGCGCTAGACCAGGCCACTAAAGCCATGCTCGGCGTCAGCCAGAGGAGATAAGCATGTCCATCCTGATGCAGACGTGGGTCATCTATGCCCGCAACTTCAAGACCTGGGTGACACAGCCTGCGCTCGTTGTCCCGTCAATCATCTTCCCGGCGTTCTTCTTCCTGCTGTTCGCGGCGCCCCTGGCCGGGGTGACAAACCTGCCAGCGTTCCCCACCAGTGACTACGAGGCGTACATGACCGGCACGATCCTGGTCATGTCGGTGGTGTTCAGCGGCGCAGACGCGGCGATGGCCATCCTGGCGGACATACTGTCGGGCTACTTCGACAAGCTCCTGTTGGCGCCCATCAACCGCTTCGCCATCCTGTTGAGCAGCCTGCTCATGGCAGGGACGCGCGCCCTGTTCCAGGTGGTCATAATCCTGGCGATCGCTCTGGCGCTGGGCGTGGACTTCCGGGGCGGTGTCGGCGGCATCTTGTTCGTGGCCCTCATGGCGACGGTGTTGGGCATGGCCTGGGCCTGCGTGGGCGTGATGATCGCTATCAAGACCAAGAGCGCGCAGGTGACCCAGACAAGCTGGCTGCTGTTCATGCCCGTGGCCTTCCTGACGACGGCGTACATGCCCAAGGACTTCCTGTCCGGATGGTTCAAGTGGGCCGTCACCATCAACCCCGTCGACTACATCCTGAAGAGCATCCGCACCGTCATCATCACGGGCTGGGAGTGGAACACGATCGCGCCCGGCCTGTGGGTGCTCGTCGGCATGAGCGCGCTGATGCTGGGCGTCGCCACCTGGATGTACCGGCGCGAGACGGCGTGAGGCGGCGGCCGGTGACGGGGCGCGTAACTGGCCGGGATCCCGCGATGTGAGAGCTGGCCCCGCGGCCTCACACGGTGATGACGACTTTGCCTCGGGCGTGTCCCGCTCCGACATAAGCGATGGCCGCAGGGACCTCGCTCACCGGGTACGTTTTGTCGATGACCGGCGTGACCTTCCCGGCTTCGATGAGCTCTTTCAGGGCAACCAGGTCGTCTTTGTTCGGCAGCGAAAGGAACGGGCGCCCCTGCTGGCGCACGAACAGTGACACCACCGACGCTTTGATAACGCCGCCCAGGGGTCCGATGCACCGACCGCCCACATGCCCTCCACCGTTGGGCAGCAGCCTCCCCTTGGGGGTGAGCACGCGTCTGCACTCTGACAACGAACGGTTGGCCACGTTATCGAGGATGAGGTCGTAGCGCTGCGCACTTTTGGTGAAATCCTCCTTGGTGTAATCAATGACGTGGTCTGCGC
>CAYWBD010000122.1:0-4180 GCA_964456315.1 uncultured Thermoflexus sp. | reverse complement strand
AGCGGCCCTGAGAATCGGCCAGCCGTCGCACAAGCCGTTAGGGGAGGACATGAATTGATCTACGAGCTACGGGTCTACGAAACGTTCGCTGGCAAAATGCCGGACATGCACAAGCGGTTCAATGACCACACCACAAAGCTGTTCGAGAAGCATGGCATCAAGAACATCGGATACTGGACGACAGACGTTGGGCCGAAGAGCAACGAGCTGACCTACATGGTCGCGTTCAAGGACGCCGGCCAGCGCGCGGACGCCTGGAAGAGCTTCCGGGCTGACGCGGAATGGCAACGCGTGGCGGCAGAGTCGCACAAGAACGGGCTCATCGTGGCGAACGTGCAGAACCAGCTGCTCTTGCCGACGCCATACTCGCCGCTTCAGTAGGACGGACCAGGTCCGCCCCGTCCGGGCCCCTCACCCGCTGACGATGTGACTGATCACCCTTAGGACTTACTATGCCCGACCTCAAAAAACTGAAGGCGCTCTCCGGCAAGGCGGAGATCGTGGGCGTGGCCGAGTCGGACCAGATCGGCAAGGTGCCAGACAAGTCGCCGCTGGCCCTCCACGCCGAGGCGGCGCGGAACGCGCTGACGGACGCAGGACTGGCGCTCTCGGACGTGGACGGGCTGTTCACTGCGGGCTACTCGACCTATGACCTCGGCGAGTACCTGGGCGTGGCGCCTCGGTTCACAGACAGCACCAGCGTCGGCGGCGCATCGTTTGTGATCCACGTGGCGCACGCGCTCGCCGCCATCGCCGCCGGCTACTGCGAGGTCGCGCTCATCACCCACGGGCAGTCCGGACGGTCGGACCGCGCCAGGCAACCCGCGCACGCCGGCCTGCCGCACGCGCAGTACGAGGCCCCGTACGGCATCATCGGGCCGCCGGTCTCGTACGCGATGGCGTGCCGGCGCTACATGCACATGTACGGCGAGGACCGCACTCGCCAGGCGATGGCCGAGGTCGCAGTGTCGACCCGCAAGTGGGCCAACCTGAACCCGCGGGCTTTTTTCCATGACACTCCCCTGTCGTTCGAGGAGTACCACGACTCACGTTGGATCGCCTGGCCGTTTCACCTGCCAGACTGCTGCCTGGTGACCGACGCCGGCGCGGCCATCGTCGTGACTACGCCCGAACGGGCGCGCAACTGTCGCAAGGGCGGCGTGCGCGTGCTGGGCGCCGGGGAGGGGCACGACCACTCGATCATCTCGCAAATGCCGAACCTGACGCGTGCCTTCGGTGTGAACACCGGGCCCCAGGCGATGGCCATGGCCGGGGTGAAGCACTCCGATTTCGACCTGGTGATGGTGTACGACTCTTTCACGTACACGGTGCTGGTGACGCTTGAGAACCTGGGGTTCTGCAAGCCCGGCGAGGCGGCCGACCTTGTGGCCGGTCAGCGCACCGCGCCGGGCGGAGCGTTCCCGTTGAACACGAGCGGCGGCGGGCTGTCGTACACGCACCCCGGGATGTACGGCATCTTCACAGTCGTCGAAGCGGTGCGTCAGCTAAGGGGTGAGACAGGCGCGCGCCAGCTGAAGAAGTGCGAGCTGGCGCTGGCGCACGGGACGGGGGGAAACCTGTCGTCGACGGGCACCGTCGTGCTGGCAAGGAGATGAGTGCGCCCGCTGTCATTCTGAGCGGAGACCCGGTGGGCCGAAGCGAGGAATCTCTCTGACGTTGCCAAGCGTCAGTGGCACACCGCAGCGGGGAGAGATTCTTCATCCCCACGCTACGCTCCGGCCCTCAGAATGACATCGAAAGGCCCTGGCACATGACCACATCGCAATACAAGAAACCCCTGCCCTCGCCGCAGCCGGAGTCGGACCGCTACTGGGAAGGTGCCCGTAACGGCGAACTGTGGCTGCGCCGGTGCCTCGACTGCAAGCGGGCGTACTTCTATCCCCGCAACATCTGCCCTTTGTGTGGCTCGGCGAACACTGAGTGGTCCCGGGCCAGCGGCCGGGCGACGCTCTACACGTTCGCCATCGCCCACCGTGCGCCGCACCCGGGGTTCGAGGGCGACGTCCCATTCATCACCGCCATCGTGGAGCTAGAGGAAGGCCCGCGCATGGCCACAAACATCGTCGGGGTGACGCCTGACCCCGCGAAGCTGAAGCTCGGCATGCCCCTGCGCGTGGTGTTCGAGAAGGCGACTGAGCAGGTCACCCTGCCGAAGTTCACGCCGGCCTAGCGGATTACTATGCCGGAGCTACACGCCTCGATGTCATTCTGAGGGCCCGAGGCCCGAAGAATCTAGCTCAGACGATGACGCGCCGTCGCGGAATCCGCCCGGTGGTCGACGCGACGTATGTGGAGCCATCGCCAGGACGATAACGCGTCGCAGTTTTGAGCTAGATTCTTCCCCCGGCTTCCGCCGGGGTCAGAATGACAACGGCAGCCCACGATCAGGCCCGCCGGGACAGCAGTAGCAAGCCTCCAAATGCTGCCTATGAACCACATCTACTTCGGCGACAACCTGGATGTGCTCCGCAGCCTGCCTGCCGGAGCGGCGGACCTCATTTACATCGACCCGCCGTTCAACACGGGCGTCAGGCAGGCGCGGACTCGCATCAAGACGGTCAGGGACGCCAACGGCGACCGCGCCGGGTTCGCGGGCCAGCGTTACCGCACGGAGAAGCTGGGCACGCAGTCGTTTGCAGACTCGTTTGGCGACGGCTACCTGGCTTTCCTGGAGCCGCGCCTGCGGGAGGCGCACCGCGTCCTCAGTGCGCACGGCTCGTTGTATTTCCACGTGGACTACCGCGAGGTCCACTACTGCAAGGTGCTGCTGGACGAGGTCTTCGGGCGCCCGTGCTTCCTGAACGAGATCATCTGGGCCTACGACTACGGCGCACGCACGCGGTCGAGGTGGCCGGCGAAGCACGACAACATCCTGCTGTACGTCAAGGACCCGGACGACTACGTGTTCAACTACGAGGCCGTAGACCGCGTGCCGTACATGGCGCCGGGGCTGGTCGGCCCTGAGAAGGCCGCCCGCGGCAAGACGCCGACGGACGTCTGGTGGCACCGGCAACTGCCCGTGGGCAGCGAGGGCGCAGGGCAGCATGACGGCGCGGGCGGGCCGGGCGATGTCTGGTGGCACACGATCGTGCCGACGAACAGCCGAGAGCGGACTGGCTACCCGACACAGAAGCCGGCGGGACTGCTGCGGCGCATCATCCTGGCGTCTTCCAATCCCGGTGACACGGTGCTGGACTTCTTCGCGGGCAGCGGGACAACGGGCGACGTAGCCCATGAGTTGGGGCGCACGTTTATACTTGTGGACAACAACCCCCAGGCGCTTGAAATCATGGCCAACCGCTTCCGTAGCACCCCCAACGTCCGCTGGACTGGCTTTGACCCGAAGCTGGTTCAGGCCACGTCTGCCTGAACGCCCGGTCCACTCTCAACTGCCAACCTTCGCTAACGGTGCTGCCCTCTCGTTGACTAGAGGCTTTCGCTACGGGGGACCACTGCCATGAAAAAGGACTTCCTTTCTTTTGCCGACCTCACGCCTGCGGAAGTCCGGCGCGTCCTCGAGCGGGCGCGGGCGCTGAAGCTGGGCGAGAAGAGCGACGCGCTCGCCGGCCAGACCGCGGTGCTGCTGTTCGAGAAGCCGTCTCTCCGCACCAAGCTCTCATTCTGGGTGGGGGTAGAGGAGCTTGGCGGCAAGCCAGTCTACTTTGGGCCCGAAGAGGTCGGCCTGGGCAAGCGCGAGCCGCCCGAGGACGTGGCAAGGGTCGTCTCACGCATGGCGGACGTGGTGATCATCCGCACGTTCTCCCACGCCACGCTGGAGAAGTTCGCTGCGGCCTCCTCCATCCCGGTCATCAACGCCCTCACAGACGGTGAGCACCCCTGCCAGGCGCTGGCAGACATCCTCACGATCTCCGAGCACAAGAGCGACCTGCACGACGCCGGTGCGGACGGCCTGAAGGGGGTCAAGACGGCCTACATCGGCGACGGCAACAATGTGGCGGTGAGCCTGGCCTATGCTGTGGTGATGACAGGCGGGCACTTCGTAATCGCATCGCCTGCTGGCTACGACCTGCCTGCGGCGCATGCTGGGCTGGTCGCATCTGCGGCCAGGGAGTCGGGCGGCTCGTTCACGCAGCTGCGCTCCCCCAAAGAGGCGGTGAAGGGGGCGGACATCGTCTACACGGACGTCTGGACGAGCATG
>CAYWBD010000121.1:0-13390 GCA_964456315.1 uncultured Thermoflexus sp. | reverse complement strand
CACTGGGAGGCGCTCAGTTCGTACCGTTTCATGCAAGCCTCCTCACACCATGCGGAGGCCTGAACTCTGCTGTTTCCTAACTCTCCCTCGCCCCGTAAACTTCAGACGGGTTTCTCGCTTAATTGTCGATTCGCCCTAGTCACCGCCATGGGCCCGTCAGCCTCCTCCCACACCCGACAACGCTCACGTCCACCGGTCCGTAGGCGCGCTCGGCGGACGGGACCCCGTCCCGCCAGCCAGGCCCGTCCGCGTCAGCCAGGTCGGGGCCGGCGCGCTCACACCCAGCACCGACTGACCCTCCAGGCCCGTCTATCGCCGCCAGTTCCAATCGGGCAGCACCGACTGATACTCCGGGCCCGTCTATCGCCGCAAGTTCCGAACGGGCACGCTCGTACGCAGCTTTCAACCGCCTTGCCTCCTCGAGCGCCACCGCCGCGCCGGCCTGGTCACCCTCCTGCGCTAGCTGCCTGGCCTTCCAGACTTTGCCGGCGACAGCCACCTGTAGCTCGCACATATGCCCGCTGACCACGGCACGGGAAATGGCGCGTGCCTCCGCATCGCCGACCGGGGCGCCCAGGAACTCCTTCAGTTGCGCGAGGTAGTCCATTCTTTCGACACCCTCATCCCGACAGGACGCCCCCAATGGGGCGGACACCCTCATACCGACCGGAGGCCCTAAAGGGGCCGGAGCGGAGGGAGCCGATCTGCGCATCCCGGCGCGCCGCCGCTCCATCCGTCCTTCGACCCTTCGGCAATGCTCAGGGCAGGCAAGCTCAGGGCGAACGGCCCGGACCACTTCACGCCGCAGACCCGGCGTAGTCCACCTTGTCGCTATTTGTCGCTGCGTCCACGTAGAAACGGCGCAAGTCGACGACGCCCCGGAAACTGAAAGCGACCTCGTTGCCGGGCTCGAGGCGATAGCCGTTTGCGCTCGACACCGTCTCGTCGCCCACATACACCGGCCCTGCGTTCGACGCACGTGCGCGGAACGTCACGGCTGACACGGCGGCGGCCGCGGCCACGACTTGCACCCGCGTCCCGGCCGCAGCCACGGCCCGTGTCCCAATAGGAAGCGTCATCAGTCAGCTCCTTCCTGCCGCTCACCGTGGCCTTTCGCCGCTCGGTCTGAGCCGGGCCGAAGTGTCCAAAGGCCCGATTACCTTCTGCCCGGCACGGTTCACCCTTCGACAAGCTCAGGGCGAACGGGGTTGAAGTTCAGTCCACTCTTCACCCTTCGACCCTTCGGCCCGGCTCAGGGCAGGCAAGCTCAGCGCGAATGGCGCCCTGTGGCATCACCACTCGTGCGGCGTCACCACAGGGGGGCAGCGCCTTACGCGTAGCACGCGAACATCACCTCTACCCCGTCCCCGCCCGTGTCTGCCATCACGTACACCTGCGCCAGGTCCAGCCACGGGTCGCCCCGAAGCCCCAGCACGCAACCCGGCGCCAGCCCAGGGTCGCCAGTGCCCACGGACGCGTCTCCCAGGTACACCAGGCCGCGGTTACCCGCGCCGGCCCTGATCACCGCGTGCCAGACAGGCAGCGCCGCCGGACTCAGCCGCTCAGGACGCCCAGACTGCCCGCAGGCCCGTCTCAGCGACCTTCGCGCCCGGGCCGGCCTCACCCCGCACACCCGCACCGCGCCCACCGGCGGCGCCGCCAATGTCTGCATCGTGGTACTCCCGGGCGTCGCTCTCGCGCCCTCGACATGCCGCCACCCTTCAGGCCGCGGCTGTCTTACGTGTATTCGACGTTGACGACGACCTCCGCCGCGGTCAGGTCCGTCGCCGCCCCGGTCTCAGTGACCTGCACCTGCAGCACGTCCCCGTCCGAGACCACCTGGTTCTGGTTCGGCGCCAGGTCGTAGGGCACGTTCTGCGCAATCGCCGTGCCGCCGGTAACACGCGTTGTCTTTGCGGCAGACAGCAGCGCCAGGGACCTGGTCACGTTCTGGACCTGAAACGAGTAGTAGTTCGTGTCGCTAGCGCCCACTGCGACGTCCGACACCAGCGACACCTGGTCGACCTTGCAGTCGTAGGGCGCAACGAACGCGTACACGTTCTTGTTCGCGTTCCAGCCCGTCACCTTCGTCAGGTTGGTCTTCTTCAGGGCCCGTTCGGCGACAGTCGCCACCGGGTCCTTCACGGTCACGTTGTCAGGCATATTTCCTCCCTTTCGCTCGCCCTCGCCTCAGCGGAGCGGGTCCTGTTTGCCACATGACATCCAGACGGGCCGCACCGGGGGCCGCCTGGCAGCGCGCCCCCCGGTGTGCCCGCCGCCCGTTACACCCCGGTGATGTTGTATTGCAGCGCGGTGTGCTTCGCAGTCGAGCGACTGCCCGTCCGCTCAGCGAACGCCACGCGCATGCTCACGACCATCACGTTCTGCCGCTTCTGGATGTCCCGCTCCGTCTCGATTGATAGCTCCCTGCGGAAGCCCACCCGCCACTGCCCGGTGTTGACGGCCAAGATGCGGCCCGTGTTGACCCCGTTGCCGGCGTCAGTCACCTTCCCGTCCGCGTCCGCCAGGCGCATCTGCCCCGACACGATCAGCGGGTGCCCGAACACAACGGCCAGCTGGCCGGTCAGGATCGTCGCCGCAGGCCCCAGCTTGTCCACCGTCTCCACTTCGGGCAGCGCCAAGCTGGAGAGGAACGTGTTCACGTCTGTGACGAACACCGCCTCCATGTTCCGTACGCCGTACTTGCCGAGCAGCCTCAGGGCCTGGTTGTAGGCCGCCGCTGTGACCGCGCCGGCCAGGTTGTTCTTCTGCGCCGTGTTGTCTTCAAGCGGCAGGTGCAGCAGCCCGTCGAACCCGATCAGCCAGTGCGCCTTCCCTGCCACCGTCTTGGAGATCGTCGCCCCGTCCGAGTTGATGCCGTTCGTGACGCTCGTGTCCCCGTTCAGCAGGACATCATCAATGACCTCCGCGGCGTTGCGCACCAGCGTCCGGCGGACCTCCGGCAGCATCGCCACGACCGCGTCCTCGTCAAGCGTCAGCGACCACGGCACCTCCGCCACCAGCTCGTGCGCGGTCAGCGTCTGCCTGGCGGTGACCAGCGCGCTGGCCTTCGCCGCCACGTTCTCCTCGCCCGGGTACCAGCTGACGTCGCCGAGTTGCAGCGGGATGTCGAACGGGTTAGTCGGCATAGCGATGCGGCTGAACTGCGAGGCGACCATCGTCTCCAGGTTCACGTCCCGCCAAAGCTCTCTGGCCTCTGCCGTGTTGACCAGCTCGTCCCCTGCACCCACCGTCAGGCTGTCCATGGCCGCTTTCAGGTGCACGCCCCACTCCTCGATGCGCGGCCCGCCCCCGTTCGCCTTCGCGGCGCGGAACAGGCTGCGCACGATGGCGATGTCCAGCGCGTCACAGCCGGCGTAACGCCAGGAGTCCGCGGCCGCCACGCCGCCCGCTGGCGCGCCGTCGAGCAGCGACTTCCGCTTGACCTCCTTGCCCGCCCGGACCACGCCCTCGACTGCCTCTTTCAGGCGCAGCCGCTCCTCGTGGACCGGGGCCACCCGCTCCCTGACGAACGCGGTGACCTCCGCCAACTCCCGCTTCACCGTTTCGAGTTCCTGTGCTGACATCCCCCACCGTCCCTCCACATATGCCCTGAGAGTCATCCGCTCCGAAAGACCGTTCCTTCCTCGATCACAAGAGGGCCGGCCTGGCTGGCGAGGCGAACCCATTTCCGTCCCCTCAGCCGCCACCCGCTCGCCCTGAGCTTGCCTGCCCTGAGCCGGGCCGAAGGGTTGAAGGGCCCCGCATCACCCATCTCCCGCCAGGAGAGGCCGAGGGTGAGGGGGGCCTGTTGCCAATCTCACGCCTCGACAAGCTCAGGGCAGAAAGAGGCCACCCCGCTTCACCCACCGGCACCGCTGAGCGCGCCGATCTCGTCCCACAGACGCCGGACCCCGTCGAGCGCGTCCGCCGCCTCCCGGTCATCGTCCGGCATGTCGCGCCGCTCTGCCCGGCCTGGCGGCGACTCAGCGGCGTTGCCCATCGCCAGCGTGTCCGCGTGTAGCGGCACCGGGGCGGCGCTGATCTCCAGCAGCTCCTGCCGCTTGAACAGCAAACCCCGACGGCCCTGCGCCGACTTCCTCGGCTCCGTTTCCACCGCCCGGAACCCCACCGAAACGCCCCGCAGGAACCCGCCCTCGTAGAGCCGCCGCACCTCCTGCGCGAACGGCGACGGCGCAAACTGGACCGTCGCCATCAGCGACTTGCCCTCCACCCACGTCCGGAGGCTGCGGCCAATAGGCGGCGACAGGTGCTGGTGCGCCCAGAGCACGACCGGGTTCCGCTCGTAGGCGCGCAGGTCCCACCCGGACGCCAGCACGAGGTCCCCTGCGCGGTCTTCTGACTCCACTGACGCCGTAATCGTCAGCGGTGCCTCCCCGACGCCTTCACCATCTCCTCCGAGGCCCGCGCCTCTTTGATTGGCAACCGCCTCCACAGCGTCCACCGGCAGCCAGCGCGTGATGATGTCCCGCGCTGCCCCCGACCTGCTTCCGCACGACGGACAACCCTCCACGACGCATCCCCCTAGAACCTGCTTGATCCAGCAAGGCAACGGCCCGGACGCCGGGCCTGCCTGCGCCCATGCCCACCCGATAGAGGTGATTCCGTCTGGGTGAGGAATGGTGGATTAGCACATCTGTTCTAGTCGCGAAGTTATGCCCTGCCGCTTACCCCTGTCAACCCCCGGTGTCAGCAGCACCGGCCGTCCCCTCTCCCTCGATGGGAGACGGCCAGGGAGAGGGTGATGACGGGGCCCTTCGATATGCTCAGGGCGAGCGGAATGGCATCCCCTCTCCCTGTGAGGGAGAGGGTCAGGGTGTGGGTCGCGGGCCGGAGGCTGCCGGTTATCCCCTCTCCCTCAATGGGAGAGGGCCAGGGAGAGGGTGAGGCCGGGATTCTCGCCCACGCGGGAATGACGCCTGGGTGCGGCCCTTCGAGAGCCTCAGGCGCCGCAGAAAGCCCTCGCCCAGCCGGGGCCGTATCCTATAGGCCCCGCGCTACGGCGAACGGCCAGCCAGCCACCCTACTCGCCCAGGATCGTCCTGCGGAACGTGGTCTCGACAGCACGGTGTATCCGTGCCGCCAGCCGGGCCGTAATCAGCACCGTCCCCGCCAGGACCACCAGCCGCACCGGCGCATCCTCCGCGCCCATGGACAGGACCCCCCGCAACGACGGCAGCGAAAAGAACACCGCCAGCGCGATCAGCAGCCCCAACAGTACCTGCTCCGCCGTCAGCGCCGCCTTGATCCGGCGCTCCAGCCCAATCGGGCTCAGCTTCCGCTCCATATACTGCCGCGTGAACGCCCGCGCCAGGTCAGACAGGCCCTTCCAGACCGCCAGCCCGGACGGCACGCACAGCGTGATCACCACCGCGCCGCTCAACAGCCCGGTCAGGTCCTCGTTCCACCCGAGCCGCCCTGCGAGCACACCCATGTAGTGCGATGCCACCCCGCCCACTGCCAGCAAGATGGCGATGACAACGCCGTTGACAGTCACCATCCGCCATGCGCCCCGCACCAACGCAGCCTGGTCCCCGTGGACCGTCATCGTCACCCGGAGGCCCGTCAGCCACACCGTCGCCGCGCCCCCCAGGCGCTTCACGAACGGCGGCGAGATGTGGTCGAACACCCACACGATCAGCCCTGTGGACTTCATCACGAACGGGAACAGGAACGTGCTGATCATTGTCGTCATCGTCACGACGGGGTAAAACGCAGCCCCCAGCAGCCCGTGGTCTGCGCCCACCTTCACCATCGCCAGCGAGAACTCACCCATCTGCGGCAGCGCCGTGCCCACCTCCACGGACTGCCGCCCGGTGTGCCCGGTCAAGAACGCGCCCAGCGTGCCGGCCATGATCTTCCCGACGATGAACACGCTCGCCACGATCAGAGTCGGCACCAGCGCGTCGTCGAACAGCCGGAAATTGATCAGCATGCCTATCGAGACGAAGAACAGGGCCGCAAACATGTCCCGCACCGGCGACGTGATCCGCCCAATGGCCTCGGCGTGCTTCGTGTCGCCGACGACCGTCCCGATCAGGAACGCCCCCGCCGCGGCCGACACGCCAAGCTCGTCTGCTACCAGGGCCAGCCCAAAACACAGCCCCAGGCTCAGCAGCAGCAGCGTCTCGCCCGAATGGAACCGCTGCACGAACTTGAGCATCCGCGGCACGAACAGCGTCCCGAACACCAGCGCGGCAGCCCCGAACAGCGCCAGCTTCAGCCCCAGGCTGCCAATCTGGACCGGGCTTGACCCGCCAGTCAGCGCCACGCCGGTCAGGATGCTCAGCAGGATGACCGCCAGCAGGTCCTCCACCACCGAGATCCCCACCACCAGCTGCGCCCGGGCCGTGTTTAGCTGGCCCCAGTCACGCAGGTAACGGAACAGCACCGCAGTCGAAGTCTCCGTCAGCACCGCGCCCAGGAAGAACGACTCGATCGGCGACCAGCCGAGCTGCCTCCCCACCAGGTAGCCCAGCCCCAGCATGAACCCGACCTCGACCACACCGATGACGATGACCCTGATGCCCACCTGCCGGACGCGCTGCCACCCGAACTCGATGCCCAGCGTGAACAGCAGGACGATCAGGCCCAGGTCTGCGATCCGCCCGATGGACCCGGCGTCGCTGACCGTGATCCCCGGCAGCATGTAAGGGCCGATCAGCGCGCCCGTGATGATGTAGCCCAGGACAGGCGGCTGCTTGAGCCACTTGAAAAGGACGAGCGCGAAGGCGCCCGCGGCCATGATGATCGCGAAGTCGCGCAGAAGGGACTGTGTCTCCACACAAGCATCCTAGCCACGGTCGCGCCGGGGCCTCTTCTCGCGCACGGAGCCTGTTCCGGCGTTCCCAGCGCGTTGGAGCCGTATCCGCGTTGGTGGTAGGGCCGTCTCGTCCCCCTGGGAGGGAGAGGGCGAGGGTGAGGGTCGAAGTCTACGGTCCCCATACCACGCCGGGAGAGAGCGAGGGTGAGGGTCGAAGGCCGCCCCACACCGTTCGCCCAGAGCTTATCTAGGGCCCCATCGTCGTTCCCCGCAAGCGGGGACCCAGCCCTCACCCCACCCTCACCGCGCCGCGCCGCCTGGCCACCAGGCAGCCCATATAATCGCCAGAGACGCCAGACGCGGCACCCAATCAACGTCCAAAGGAGCCCCAATGAGCGGCCGGAACATCACCCTTGCCATCGTCGGCGTACTGGTCCTGATCGTGGTCATCCTCGGGGCATGCACCGCCACGACCTACAACAGCCTCGTCACCAAGGACACCAACGTCGACACGAGGTGGTCGCAGGTCCAAAACCAGTACCAGCGCCGTTTCGACCTCATCCCCAACCTCGTTGAGTCCGTCAAGGGCATCTTCGAGCAGGAACGGGAGGTGTTCGGACTCATCGCCGAGGCGCGCACTCGCTATGCCGCTGCTTCGTCTCGGGCCGCCGAATCGCCGGACAACCCGCCACCTGATGTGGTAACCGAATACTCAGGCGCAACAATCCAGCTAGAAAGCGCCCTCGCCCGGTTGCTCGTCATCGTCGAGAACTACCCGGAGCTACGGTCGCAGCAAAACGTCACCGGGCTCATGGACGAGCTCAGCGGCACCGAAAACCGGGTCGCCACTGAGCGGGGCCGGTTCATCGACGCCACTCAGGAGTACAACCTGGCGGTCAAACGGTTCCCTTCCAGCATCATCGCCGGACTATTCGGATACGAGCAGCGAGCAAACTTCACCGCAGCAGACGAAGCCGCTACCCCGCCCGCGGTCAGGTTCTGACCGTGGCCGCCGACGGCGCCCGCAATGTCATTCTGAGCGCAGGCCCGACGGGTCGGCGTGTCATTCTGAGCGCAGGCCCTAAGGGCCGGAGCGAAGGATCTATTTCAGGCGTACGAGCTATGCCTGCGCCACGCAGCGAGGGGCCTCATGAGCCAGGTCCTGAGTCCATGCGTCCGGCGCTGGCGCCCAGAGTGACAATGCCAACCCGCCTCCCGGCCCTCGGCGCCGTTGCCGCCGCGCTCCTCCTCGCGCTGCTCCTCATATCCGTCAGCGCGCCCGCGCAGGCCCAGGACTTCCCGAAGCCCACCGGCTACGTCGGCGACTTCGCTGACGTCTTCGATGCCGGCACGGAGTCTCAGCTTGAAGAATCCCTCCGCCTGGTTGACGAAGAGACGACCGTCGAGCTAGCAATAGTCACCGTCCCCGACCTCGGCGGCACAGACATCCAGGACTACGCTGTGCGCCTCTTCGAAGCATGGGGCATCGGCAAGAAGGGCGAGGACAACGGCGTCCTGCTCATCCTGGCCCTCGCCGAACGACGCGTCCAGATCGAAGTCGGATACGGCCTGGAGCCCTACATTACCGACTCTCAGGCCGGGCGCATCCTGGACGCCGAAGTCGTGCCAGACCTTGCCGCCGGGAACTATTCCCAGGGCCTGCTCAACGGCGCGTACGCCATCCGCCTCCAGATCCAGGAGAGCGGCTACGAGCCAGGGCAGCCGCGACCCGCCACCGGGCCGGACCTCGGCTTCCTGAAACCGCTGGCCGACATTCCGCTCTGGCTCGTCATCACGCTTGGCCTCCTCAGCCTGTACGCGGTCACCTACATGGCGCGCACCCGGTCCGTGTGGCTCGGGGGCGTGTGGGGCGCGGGCGTCGGCGGGGTGCTCGGGTGGGTCATCGGCGGGTGGGCAGGGCTTGGCATCGGACTGGCCGGGCTGGCAGTCGGCGGGCTGTTCCTCGACGCCATCCTGTCCAGCGCCTACCGCTACCAGTCCTCCAGCGGACGGTCCACTTCTTGGGGCCGCAGCTGGGGCGGGTTCGGTGGCGCCGGAGGGGGCATGCGCAGCGGGGGTTTCGGCGGCTTCGGCGGGGGCCGGTCCGGAGGCGGCGGCGCAGGCCGCGGCTTCTAGCCCACCTTGTCATTCTGAGGGCCGAAGGCCCGAAGAATCTCGCTCAGACCACCAACGCCCCCATCCCGGTGAAGCCGTCGCAGGGCCCGGCGCGGAGAGACCTGACGCGCGTGCCGCCGGACAGGAGGGACCTGACGCCGTACGGCCGGACAGGCGAGGCCTGACTCGCGTGCGGCCGGGTAGGACGGCTGTCGCGACAGACCGCTCGCCCTGAGCTTGCCTGCCCTGAGCCGGGCCGAAGGGTCGAGGGGTCCCGTTTCACCCCTCACCCTAAACCCTCTCCCGCAAGGGGAGAGGGGACGAAATGCGCTTTCCCGCAAGGGGAGAGGGCACGAAATCCCCGACCATTGACGGCATCGCGCCCATGCTGTTCAATGTCGTCCCTGCCTCGCGCGCCCACCTGGGCCCGCGCCGCTGCACGGGAGGCACCCAACGATATGCTCAAAGAGTTCCGGGACTTCATAATGCGCGGCAACGTCATGGACCTTGCCATCGCAGTCATCATCGGCGTTGCCTTCGGCGCCGTCGTCAAGTCGCTGGTCGACGACGTCATCATGCCGCCCATCGGCCTGCTCCTCGGCGGCGTCGACTTCGCAGACCTTTTCCTCGTCCTTGAGGATGGCCCCACCGCAGGCCCGTACGACACACTCCAGGTTGCCAAAGCCGCCGGCGCGGTCACCTGGCGCTATGGCCTCTTTATTAACACCATAATCACGTTCCTCATCGTCGCGTTCGCCCTGTTCATGATCATCAAGGGCATGAAGAGAATGGAGCGAACGAAGAAAGCCGACGCGCCGGCAGCCCCCACGACCAAGACCTGCCCGCACTGCCAGTCCGCCATCAACGTCAAGGCCACCCGCTGCGCCTTCTGCACAGCCGCGGTCTGAACGGGCCGTGTTGGGCCAGCACTGATCGGTCCGCCGCCCCCTCTCCCTGGGAGGCTCGGGTGTTCGCAATTTGTCAGACACGCTGACGGTGAGAATCCCAAGTATCTAGGCGCGCTTGCCGAGCTGTGCAAGACCCCAGATCGCAGCTGCGCCGAGGGCAAGTTCGCCGAGGCCAGAGCCGGAGTCGTCCTTCAAGCAGGCGGTGTGGCCGAAGTCCTGCATGAGCCTCGCCGCAGCTTCTTGTGACACGGCGCCGCGCAGTGGGCGCTTGCACACCTTGCAGGGGTGGCCAACCCATACCCGGAGCGGTTCTAGCTCGACGACCGTCTGGGTGAGTGCTTGGTTGTCCCGCTTGAGTTGCTGGGCGTTGGCGTGCCACACTTGCCATTGCCGCTCAGCCTCTATACGGGCCGTGTGCTCTCCTTCGTGCTTTTGTTGCCATTGAGACGCTGACCGGCGCATCTCAGCGTGGCCGTCGGTGGCGCGGCGGAGGTTGCCTTCCAGCTCCATTACTGTTTGGCGCAGTCGGCCTGCCTCCTGGGCTTCGGGCACGAGCGCATTCGCCGTCTGGACCGCCTCGTGCACCCCGGACTCCAGCGCAATCACCCGCCGGCACACTTCGTCCCATTCGGCCTCCAGCCCTTTCAGCTTCGTTTCCGCCTTGACGAGTTCGCCCTGTGCCTTGGCGAGTTCGGCGGCGTCATCCGACATGGAATCGACTTCGCTTTCGAGCACGGAGACCTGCTCTTCCAGTTCCTTGACCCGCGCCGCCGCCTCGCTCACCGCAGAGGCGGGCTGGGCTAGCGCCACCGAGAGTCCGGCGCGGTCCTGGTCCTGCTGCCGTAACCGCCGCTGGACCTTATAGACCGTATAGACCGTCGGCGGCGCGAAGCCTTGCGCAATGACCTCGCTACTGGACTCGCCGCTGGTGAGGCGGTCCCTGATCTCCTGCATTATGCCGGTGGGCATGGGTCTACTCTCCTATCCACTATCCAGGCCGACTCTCCGGGAGAGCGCCGTACCAGAAGCGTCACGACGGCACCTGTGCTTGTCAAATGTCCGATGGCACGGACACTGGAGAGGAGCCTGGGAGGGAGAGTCTCTCTGGAGCAATGAAGCGTGTCCAAGGGTAACGACCGGGTTTCGCTCGTCTTCGCGATTCCATACGAACATCACCTTCACCCTTTATCGGGACTGCCGCGTAGGCGCTGCAGGAGGGTCCAAAACGGACCTTGTGCAGGATTCCGACAGCCGGCCGGCTCTATGCCAGAACCAGGTAGACGGCCCATTACACGCTGCGCAGAAACTGGCGCTTCTCGTCGTGCGACGCTGATTTGCAGACGGTGCCCATTTTTTTTCAGCCTCGCGCCGGCATCAGACGCATATTCGGCTTCTGGGATGGCGGGGCCATCGAGTCCTCACTCTTGTCAGCATCCTCGGCGGCGAAGCGCCTTCAAGCACACTTGTAACGCGCCGGCGGGCGAACCCGTGCTTATCGTCTACGAAGTCCCTGCCAGCGGGCTTGCTCGGCCTCGCTGCCGTTGGCTCAGAGCTAGGGCCGCCTGGGTTCCGTGTGAGGGAACCGGCGTTTCGGTCAAGATTGACACGGCCCTAAGTCAACCTATGTCGTCAGGGCCGCGTTTGCGCGAGTCCAAGACCCTCCGGTCTCTGGTGCATGTTCAGAAACCTGCGGGCCTCCACGGGTCCGCAGCGCAGAGAGCGGCCATAACGTGGCTTTAACATGACTATCGGATGCTGGCCTGAAACCGGTCAGAGCAGACCCGCCTGGACTCGTTCGTCCAACCGCGCTGGCTGCTCCAGGTGGCAGCGATGGTCGCGAGCGCAGTCCCATTGACGTTGCACCGCCGGTCCCCGATCGCCGTCATTGACATCGGCTCTAATACGACACGCCTCGTCGTTCTCGACCTCGGCGGGGGTACCGACATGCGCCTGATTGCTGAGGCGAAGGCGACACTCCGACTAGAACGCAGTATCGGAGAAGGCGGCGAACTCTCGAAGGCGGCCGTCGCCGCGGTGCGGGTAGTCTTGACGGACTTCGCGGCCGTCGCAGCCTCCGCCGGGGCAAAGCACGTCGTCGCGGTCACCACCGCGGCATTCCGGGACGCCACCAACGGGAAAGAGGCCGCAGCCGAACTCAAGAGGGAGACGGGCGTCTCGCTAAAGATGCTGAGCGGCGCCGAAGAGGCGCGCCTCGCGTTTGTTGGGGCCGTCTACAGCATTCCTGTCGAAAGTGGCATCTTGTTCGACATCGGCGGTGGCAGCCTTGAGGTCACCGAGTTTGCAAAGCGCGCGCTCGTCCGGTCTTGGAGTTTCCCTTTCGGTGCGCTCCGTATCAGCGATAGTTTTTTGTCGTCTGACCCGCCGACCCGGAAAGAGATCGACCGACTTGAGAAACATGTCAAACAGGCGCTGGAAGAGTCCGGCGTCCCCGAGCTCAGGTCCGGAGGTATGCTCGTCGGCAGCGGCGGCTCGATCCGGAACCTGGGCAGGATGGACAAGCGGTCCCGGGAATACGCCCTCAAGCGGCTCCATGGCTACGAGGCCAGCGTCGTCCGGATCCACGAGATCAAGGACCAGCTCTGCTCCATGACCGAGCGAGGGCGCCAAACGTTCAAGGGCCTCAACCCTGAGCGGTCTGACTCCATAGTTGGAGGCGCCATAGTCGTCAGCGTCCTGTCAACGCATGTCGGCGCGAAAGAAATAGTGGTGTCCGGGCGCGGGCTACGAGAAGGGATTGCCCTGGGCGAGGGGCTGCACTCCGTGCCACCGGTCTCCGAGGTGCAGAGCGAGTCGGTGGATGCTCTGGGCGCGCGGTTCGCCACGTGGCGTCCCGGAGCAGCAGCCCGCCGGGCCGAAATAGCCACTGCAATCTGCAACGGCGTCGGGCTGGATGATTGGGACGGCGTGCCCAGGCTCACTGGCTTCGCGGCGCGCCTGCTCGACGCGGGGAGCAGTATCGACTACTACAACCGCGTGGGCCACGCTTCGACGATCATCGAGGAAGGCGACCTCGGAGGGTTCACGCACCGCGAGATAGCGTTGATGTCCGCCATAACCCGTCAGGCGCAGCGGAGCATCGTGCACATCGAGAACTTCCACCCGCTGCTTTCCGGAAAGGACGAAGTACCCGTCCTTCAAGCCGGCACGGTGTTGGCAGTGGCGGACGAAATCGAACGCCGACTACCAGCCTTGAAACGACCCGTGATCACGGTCAAGTTGCGTAGAGACCGGGCCGAGTTGACGGCCGTGAGCGCTGGGGCGTGGGACCCCGGATGGCTCGCTGACCGTTTCGAGCTCGCATTCGGGCGGTCACTTGTCATGGGAGACGCATGAAATGGACATGGCGACGACCATCGCTCGCGAGGAAGCGCCGGCCATGACCATTGCCGCAGGGCGCCCCGAATCCCTGCCCGGCAAGCTGTTCATCGTCGAAGGCATTGACGGTTCAGGCAAAAGCACGCAGATTGACCTGCTGCACAAGTGGCTCACGAGCCAGGGCTACCTGGTCGTGTTCAGCGAGTGGAACTCCTCGCCCATCGTGGCGGCAACGACCCGGCGCGGC
>CAYWBD010000120.1:0-2244 GCA_964456315.1 uncultured Thermoflexus sp. | reverse complement strand
CCTGGGGCGTGCGGGACACGTCGAAGTGGGTGCCTACGTCCGGCTGGGGGAACGGCCTGTGGCATGACGTGTACGAGGGCGGGTGGCAGACTATCGCGCCAACCGGCGGCTCGCCGATGAACTACAGGGGGGCGGAGATCGGCCAGCACAACGAGTCCGCCATCATGCCCTGGGACTGCCAGGTGACAGAGGACACGGCGGAGCGCGTCTCGGCACGGTTCTGGGTGCGGACTTACCGCACGCCGTTCTTCATCGAGAAGACCCTGACCATCGAGCGTGGCGACCCGACCCTGCATATCGAAGAGTCTGTGAAGAACGAGGCCGAGGAGCCAGCCGAGTGCGTGTGGGGCCAGCACATCGCCCTGGGCTCGCCGTTCCTGTCGCCTGCGTGCCGGCTCGACGTGCCCGCAGCTGAGTTCTTTGTCCCCGGCGAAGGCGATACGGCGGAACGTCGGCTCAAGATGGGCCAGTCCGGCACATTCCCCAGCGCGTTGGACCCGCGAAGTCGCCCAGTGGATTTGCGGACGTTCCCGCCCAAGACGGCCCGCGTGCAGGACTACGCGGTCATCACCGGCATGTCCGAGGGCTGGTATGCGCTTACGAATAGCGAGAAAGGCGTCGGCTTCGCGTTTTCCTACCCCGTTGAGACCTACCCTTACCTGTGGTTCTGGCAGGTCTTCGGCGGAGGTTCCGGCTGGCCCTGGTACCGGCGCAACTACAACGTCGGACTGGAGCCGTTCTCGAGTCTGGCCAATGGCGCGCCTCTGGCCGGGTCAAAGACGCGCACCGCTGTGATGATGAAGGCCGGAGAGAAGCGGACGGCTGTAATGCGCGCCACAGCGTTCACGTCAAAGTCTGGCGTGTCTCGGGTTACGCCTGGCGGCAAGATCACACTCCGCAAGTAGCGGGACGTCGCCGGAGGGAGACTGTCAGGGCGCAGGCCATAACCTCGCAGACAGTGTCACGGGCCCCGTACTGTCTAAAGCCGGCCCGCGGCCACGAACCCTGCCATTGCGACGCCGAGGGTCTGGGCTGACTTGCCCAGCATCGTACCGACCAGGAACCGGTGCAGTGGCACGCGCACCGACCCCGCCAGGATCCCGGCAAAGTCGTAGATGGGATTGGGTATGACCGCCAGCAAGAACGACGCAGTCACGCCTGACCCGGCGTACCAGCGAAGCGACCGCTTAGACCAGGCGGAGAAGCGGCCACTCCTCGGCTTCACGGCGAGGTCCCGGAATAACCCGCGCCCCATCGTGCCCATGAAATAGGTCACACCCATCCCAATAGTCATGCCGGACGCGCCTGCCAGTGTCACCAGCCACGGGTCCAGCGTGCCGCCGCCGGCGAAGATTATCGGCAGCACTGGTACAGGCAGAAATAGCGTCACGCCGCCAATCAGGCCCAGCGTGAAGAGCGCAGCGTAGCCCCCACGGTGCAGGAGTGTGGCGTCGCCCAGCCAGTGGAAGTGCAATGCCACGGTAAGCACTGCGGACGCGGCGATTGAGGCGAGAGTGACGACAAGGCGGATGTCGGGGACCCGCACGAGCCGTCGAGCCGGGAATGTTGCGAGGATGGCGCTACCGAGCTTTCACATAGAGAAGTCTGGTGCCGTTGTGGCGCCAACTGGCGCCTGAACCCCGGTCCGGGGCTCTTTCCCACGTTAGGCGGCACGCCGAAGCAGCGCGTAGGGGCTTTCCACGCGCTCAAGGTTGGCGTTGGGGTTGCGGGCGGGCCGTTCCTAGACCAGGGGTCATGGGACCGGTCAGGCACTAGAAAAACTGGCGCTACCCGGATACGGCGATTACCTGTCCACCGGCGGCGGCTAACGCAACCACCAACAACGGCGGGGCTTTCCAGACGACAAGTAACAAGAACAGGACAGCGGCGAGCGAAAAGTCTACCGGCGTGAATATCGCGCTCGTCGAAACAGGAGTATACAGGGCCGCAGCGAGCAGGCCCACGACTGCCGCGTTCACGCCCCAGAGGGCGGACATCGCAGTTTTCATCTCCCGTAGCCTCGCCCAGAACGGGAGCACCCCCAGCACCAGTAGAAACGACGGGACGTAAATGGCGACGAGCGCCACGGCGGCCATGCCAATGTTCGGTGCAGGCGATATGAGCGTCCCTAGCAGGGTGATGAAAAAGGGCCTCGCGTTTCCGGGCGGGAGTGTATAAGCTCCGGGCAGATGATGAGCAGCTTGTCCGGAGGCTGGAATATGAGAGGCGACAGAGATCAGCAAG
>CAYWBD010000119.1:0-5571 GCA_964456315.1 uncultured Thermoflexus sp. | reverse complement strand
CGGCGCCTCTCGGCACTGAGACCACCTCGGCAGCGGCGATGCGGGCGCAGAAGCTGTACATGCCGAACGTTGGGTCGCAGTCGAGGGCACGGTCTCCAGGCTCCAGCAGGAGCCGCATCAGGAGGTCGATAATCTCGTCGCCGCCCGCGCCCGCCATGACCCGCCCGACAGGCTGGCCGGTGTATGCCGACAGCGCGGCCCTCACCTTGCGCTGCTCCGGGTCCGGGTACAGGTGTAGAGGGATGCCTCTTAGAGCGTCGGCCACTTCCCTGGACGCCCCGAACGGGTTCTCATTGGCGTTGAGCCGTATGACGTCCTCGGGGTTGATCCCGGCCTGACGGGCAAGCTCCTCCGACGGGTCAACCGCGGCATACGTCGTCACTTTTTTCAGGTGGGGGCGGACTAGCCGCTCGATGTCAGGCATGCAGGTACGCGGGTGTAGCGCGGCGCGGAGATGGCCCCACGCGACCGCTGGGTGATGCGTCAGAGAGGCCGAGCGTAATCGTACCCACTATTCGCCAAGCCTGCGCTTGAGCCGTAGCTCGGCGGCCTCTGCGTGCCCGCCGAGCCCTTCCAGCCGTGCCAGCTCCGCAGCCGCGGGAGCGATTTCGAGGAACGTCTTGTCGTTCAGGTTCAAGAACGGCGTCACCCGCAGGAAGTGGCGGACGCTCAGGGCGGACGCAAATCGGGCCGTCCCGCCGGTGGGCATGACGTGGCTTGGCCCGGCAATGTAGTCGGCCATGACCTCGGCCGAGGACTCACCAAGGAACACCCCGCCAGCGCACTTGATCAGGCCCAGGTATTGCGCCGCGCCGGCCACGCTCATGCACAGGTGCTCGGGGGCGACTGAGTTGGCAACCTCGATCGCCTCTTCGATGCTGCCGACTATTACTACCACGCCATTGTTCTCAACCGCGCCCCGCGCTATCGCGTGCCGGTGGAGCAGAGGGAGGCGACGGGCGACCTCCGCCTCGACACGGTCTGCAAGGGCCGCCGATTTAACGATGAGCACCGGCATCGCGGCGTAGTCGTGCTCGGCCTGGGCCAGCAGGTCCGCTGCGCAAATCCCCGGGTCTGCGGAGTCGTCGGCGATGACCAGCGTCTCGGTGGGGCCAAACAGGCCGTCCACACCGACGTCGCCGTAGACGAGCTTCTTGGCGGCAGTCGTGACCAGGCTCCCGGGGCCACACACAAGATCTACTTTTGGCACCGTCTGAGTGCCGTACGCGAACGCTGCGATCGCCTGCGCGCCGCCAAGCTTGAAGACGCGGTCCGCTCCCGCGATTGCCGCTGCTGCCAGCACAGCCGGGTGTGGCAGCGCGTCACCGGGTGCCGGCGAGGCCACGAAGACCTCTTGCACGCCCGCGACACGCGCCGGGACGACGGTCATGATGACTGTAGAGACGAGCGGCGCCGTCCCGCCGGGGACATATGCCCCCACCCGGCCTACCGGGATGACCACCTCGCCGAACTGGCCCGTGGGGTCTGTCCAGCCTGTGGGCCTGGCCGCCTCCTGGAAGGCGCGTACCCTGCCGGCTGCCATCTCAAGAGCCGCCCGGACCGTTGCCGGGATGTTCTTCAGCGCCCGCTTGACCTCCGCGGGCGGCACCTCAATGAACTTGAGCGGCATGCCGTCCAGGGCGCTGGAGATGCGGACGACAGCGTCGTCGCCGCCTTCCCGGACCTCCCTGATGATGCGGGCGGCGGTCTCCTGTGGTGACAGGTCTTCACCGTAGAGCTGCCGCGTGCGTGAGCGGACGCCTGGTGGCACCACCGGGCCGTCGGCCCGAACGCGCCTGAAATGCTCGATGGCCTGCCGCACCCCGGTGACGCGCTTCACCTGGCGGGGCCGCCGCGTGCGCGCCGCGGAGCGCGAGCAGGTGACCTGCCAGCCGGCGCAGCGTCGAACCTCGCCAGGCTCGCAGCCAGTGCGTCGTACGCCTCACATTCCTTGCGGAACACGTACGTCGCTTCTGTCACCGTTATGCCACTGCCGCCAAGCTGACGGTAGTGGTCGACCGCGGCCATGACGTCTTTCTTGGGGACGACCACTTGAGCGGAGAACCATTTCTTGGAATCGAAGGAGTACACATCGGAAACGGACGGGCCTTGCAGCCCGGCAAACCGGCGGTCCTTCATCACAAGCCGGGCAACGTCGCGGGCGGACTCACCCTGGATGTTCGCGGAGATGCGCTGGAAGCCACGCGCACGTATGGCGGCCTCGATGCGTTCGAGGAGTTCGCGCACCAGAGCAAGTTTTTCGGGGTCGGCGGCAAGCTGGCGGCCATTGACGATTAGTGCAGCCTGGGACTCCCGGACCGTACCGTCCACGAGGGGCCGCAGTCGGTTCTCTTTCAGCGTGGTCCCGGTGTCCACGACGTCGGCTATCAAGTCCGCGTAGCCCATGATCGGTGCGGCCTCTAGCGCGCCGCTTGCCTGGACGATGCTGAAGTAGCTCACGCCGCGTTCAGTCAGGAACCTACTGACTAGGCGCGGGTACTTGGTCGCGACTCGCAGCTCTCGCCCCTGCTCACGGAACTGCAGGGCGAGGTCTGCCAGGTCTGACACCGCAGTCACGTCCAGCCAGGAGTCGGGCACAGCGATGAGCAGCCGGGACACCCCGAAACCCAGGTCCCCCATGGCTAGGAGAGTGTCGCCGCCCTCCCGCCGGGACTCGTAGTAGCGGTCGAGCCCGACGATCCCGGCGTCGGCGCTTGCCGTGTCGACTTCTGGCGTTATGTCGGACTGCCGCTGGTAGAGCACCTCGACGCCCGGTAGCGAGGGGATCTCAGCCGTGTAACGGCGGTTGTTGGCGCGCCGCACGCCAAGTCCGCACGACCGCAGGAACGCCTCGGTCCCTTCGTACAGCGCCCCTTCTGAGGGGACGGCCAGGCGTAGTGCGCCCATCAGACCGCCTCCTCTGTGACCTGGCCGCTCGCGGTGACGGTCACGAGTTTGGCCGCCCGCGCCGCCCGGGCTGAGCGCAGCCGTTCTGGCTTGCTACGCGCGTCAACTTCAAGGACGGCGATATCTCCCCGCTCGCGAATTAGCGCCGCGTGGGCGGCGGCGGCGCGGCCGGCACGTTCGTCCGCAGGGGCGACAAGGACCACCGCCCTAACAGGTGGACGCCGCTGCGGGAGGACCGCCAGCACCGTGTCCAGGTTGTAGGCGAACCCGAGCGCGGGCACGTCCTGGTCCGCGCCAAGGGCACGCGGCAAGCCGTCATACCGCCCGCCGCCGCCGAGCGAGACGCCATCCCGCTCACCGGCGGTCAGGTCGAACACCATGCCGGTGTAGTAGGCGATGCCGCGCGCCAACCCAAGGTCGAGGGTGATGGCGCCGCCAGGCACCGCCTCATCAGTCGCGGCGGACATGACCGCGCGGACAGCGTCAAGGGGTTTGACGCCCTGCCCCGCACTGCGCAGGAGCTTGGCCGCGCTTGCGAGCGCGGCATCGGCCGGCCCTTCAATGCGGGCCAGGTCGGCAAGCAGGCCCAGCGCTGCTTCGAACCTGGCAGGGTCGTCAGCGGTCGTCAGCTTTCGGGCGAGCCTTGCGACAATCTCGCCCGCGGTGCGCGCGCCGGTCGAGTTTGCCACAGCTTCGCCGAGAGTTTCGCCGAGCACCGATTCAACTAGCGCGAGCGAGTTCTCGCCTTCGACGCCGACTTGCGGTGTGTCTCCGCCTCTATCCCGGAGAAACCCGAGGTCCGCGGCTCCCTTGCGTACCGCGGCAACCCCCGCGGCGCCCGCCTTGAGCTGGCCTGTGCTGCCAACGAGAAACAGCCGGGCGCGCTCGGAGAGCTCAAACGGCCTGAGAATGTCCCAGATGAGCCCGACGTGGCCGATAACGGCCCTGGGCTTCGGCACCCCCAGTCCTTTCAGGCCCTGCCACGCCATGCTCAAGACCTCGCCGTCGGCGCGCGGCCCGGAGGCGCCGATCATCTCAGCCCCGAGCTGTGTGAACTGCCGTGGCCCTGCGCTGCTCCCGGGCGCGTGCGTGGTGTGTCGCAGCACCGGCCCGCTGTACTGCAGCCGCAGCGGGCGCGCTGTAAGCGCGCCTGACTCGATGACATGGCGGAGGACAGGGGCGGTGTATTCCGGCCGTATCGCAACAGGGAAGCCGCCCGGCTCTGTGAAGCTGAACAGCCGGCTGGCAAGTTCGCCGCCTGACTTGCGCAGGAACAGCTCTGTTTCCTCGAGCAGCGGGGTGTCGACGCGCGAGTAGCCGCGCCGCGCGAACATCTCCCTGCAGACGGCGCAAGCTGCGTCGATCGCGGCGATGTCCACCCCCGACATGTCTTGCATGTCTGGCAGTCGCCTCACCACTCGAGTGTTCGGCAAAGACCTGGCTCCTGCTGCCGGGAGTCGCACGGGCGCCCGCCGGAAACCGTCGGGACTGCCAATTGTACGGCGAGGTCGCGGTCGGGTAGGCGCAGGCGCGGGCCTTTGACCGGCAGAGCGGCCATCTCCATAATCGCCGTTCGTGTCTCAGTTCAGCGCAAGCGCAGGCCCGGGCCTGTCCGCCAGGCAGCCGGTCGCTGTCGTGACAGACTCTGCTTGCGCATTGCCAGCCGAGATGGCCGCGGCCGCAGGCATATCGGTCGCCAGCATGGAAGTGACGGTCGGCGGCCAGACATTCGTGGATGGCCCAGATGGGGCGGTCCGGGACTTTTACAGCCTGCTCCGGAAATCAAAAACGACGCCGACCACCTCCGCGCCGCGTCCTGGCGCATGGCTTGACGTGTTCAGGCAGGCGTCATCTCGCGGCCAGGCCGTGTTCTGCGTGACGCTTTCTGCGTCCCTTAGCGCGTCCTACGACGCGGCGCGCGTCGCCGCAGAGCAGGCGGTCGCCGAACTCCCCGGAGTGCCGGTGACCGTGTTCGATTCCAACGCCGCGGCCGGTTCGCAGGCGCTTATCGCCCTGGCGGCGGCCAAGAAGGCCGCGACCGGCGCCAGCATGGGGGAGGTCGAGCGGGTGGCAAAGGACGTTGCGGGCAGAGTGCGCCTGGTCGCCTTCCTGGACACTCTGGAGTTCATATGGCGCAGCGGCCGCGTGCCCCGGGCTGCGGTGTGGGTGTCGCAGCTGCTGGACATCAAGCCCGTCATGGAGCTGACGCCGGCCCGGATCGGGGTGGTCGCCAGGCCTCGCACGCGACGCGGGGCGCTGAACAGGCTGGTGGCCGAAGTCCGCCGCGACGTCGGCGACCGCAAGGCCCACGTCAACGTTACGCACGCAGATGCAGAAGCCGAGGCGGCCGAGCTGATGAGCAGGATCGGCCGCGAGCTGGACTGCGTCGAGTTGTTCTTGACGCCGTTCCACCCGTTCATGGGCGCACACACAGGCCCGGGGTTGGCCGGTATGGCCTACTGGGCGGAGTGACCAGTGTCATTCTGAGTCCCGAGGCGCAGCGAGGGACGAAGAATCTAGCTCTAGCGACGACTCGTCGCCAGCGGAGCCGAACAGTCCGCCCACCCGGTTCGCGTCGCGAACCAAGGCGGACCCCGCCGCACGCACCGCCCCTACGTCGCAGCGAACCCCCAGACTTTGGCAGCCGTCTTGCCGAGCACCCAC
>CAYWBD010000118.1:0-9024 GCA_964456315.1 uncultured Thermoflexus sp. | reverse complement strand
CAGGCGGGTGCGAGCACGGTAGGGAGGCCACACCGGCGTGGCACGGGGCGCGCCCCCGACCACGGGGGCTCCTAAGACGCAGCCCGCTCTCTGCCCCAGGCTTCCACTGCCGAGAGCACGAGTTGCCGCAGCGCAGGGTCTTTCCCGGCCTCATAAAGCGCAGCCTGGAGCATCCCGGCTGGCACCCCGGCGTCAGCGTGGTACCCCTTCAGCGTGCAGGCGTGCACCGGCGTCTCCCCGATCGTGGCTGAGATGGCGTCGGTCAGCTGCACCTCGCCGCCTGCTCCCGGCTTGCCGTTGCGCAGGTGCTCAAACACGCGCGGCTCCAGGACATACCGGCCCACAATTGCCAGGTTGCTTGGCGCCTGCTCTGGCTTCGGCTTCTCGACAAGCCGTCTGACGGCGAATACGCCATCGCCGGCCGGGGCCCCATCAATGACGCCAAAGCTTGACACTCTGTCCCGCGGCACTTCCCTGACAGCGACCACGCTCCCGCCGCGTAAGTCACGCACGGCCATCAGCTGCGCGATCGCGGGCGGGGTCGACCAGAGCAGGTCGTCCGGCAAGAGCACCGCGAATGGCTCATCGCCGACAAACTCTCTCGCCATGAGCACGGCGTGACCCAGGCCGTGCGCCTGCTCTTGCACGACCGTTACGACTCTGGTCATCGCGGAGATTCGGAGCTGCTCTGCCAGGAGGCCGTTGTGGCCGCGGCCCTTTAAGGCGGCCTCGAGCGCGGGCTGCGGCGAGAAGTAGCCGCCTACCGCCTCCATCCCGGGGCCCAGGACCAGGACGACCTGCTCTATCCCAGCGGCGGCGGCTTCTTCCACGGCGTAGTGGATTAGCGGCTTGCTGATCACGGGCAGCAACGCCTTCGGCACCGACCGCGTCACCGGCAAGAACCGTGTGCCCAGTCCTGCCACAGGGATAACCGCTTTGCGGACAGGCGCGATTTTCCGGTGCTGAGACATGGCCCCCAGTGTATCCCGCCGGCTTGAGCTTGCTCCTTGTGGCCAGACGCAACCGCGCACTGTCAGTAGCCGCGACCACATGGCGGTTTCGCACCGCCAGTTCCCGGCAGCCGCGCAGGCGGTTGTACGATAAGTGTGTCCGTTGTGGCGTGCGGTTCCCCGGCGCACTGGCTGTCCGTGGCGCACGGGGCGGCTGATTCATAAGACACTGCGCCGTGCGTGCCACCACTGTGCGCGTCCCGGCACCTGGTACTGCGCGACGAGTACTTGCGAACCCCGTCAGGTCCGGAAGGAAGCAGCGGTAAGCAGGACCACTCGAGCGACGCAGCCCACCGGGTGCCGGGTCGCGCAGAGCGGTGGCATGAGCAGGCAGACGCGAGGCGCAGTGGCGCCAGCGGGTAGCCGCGATGGCAGATGGCCGACCGGGCCTGCCGCGGGGCATCCGTCGCCGCTTAGTGCCATGGCCGTCTTGGCCGGCTCATGCACAGCCGATAGGCCCTGAGTGAGCGAACGTGCCAAAACGCCTGGGCCAACACTTCCTTGCCGACGGCTCGGTAGCGGCGCGCATAGTCAGGGCAGCCCGGCTCTCAGTGGCCGACAACGTAGTCGAGATCGGCCCAGGCAGGGGCGCTTTGACCAACCTCATCGTGCAGGCCACCCCCCGGTCGCTCACGCTGGTCGAGGTTGACTCTGACCTGGCGGGCGCGCTCAGCGCGAAGCATGCGGCCCGGGACTGGGTGCGCGTCGTGCAGGCGGACGCCCGCAGCGTCGATGCCTCGACGCTGACCGCGCCCGAACGTCGCCCGTACGTGCTCCTGGGAAACCTGCCGTACTACGCCGCGTCGCCCATCATCAGGAACTTCCTGGAGTCCGCGGCGCCGCCGTCGCGCCTTATCGTCATGGTGCAGCGGGAAGTGGCGGAGTCTATGGCGGCCACGCCGGGCCAGATGAGCCTAATGTCGATCGGCGTCCAGCTCTACGCGTCGGTCGAAAAGCTCTTCGACGTGCCGCCTGCCGCGTTCCGCCCGCCGCCGAGGGTCACTTCCTCAGTCGTGCGGCTGACGGTGCTGCCGGCGCCGAGGCTGGAGCTCGACTCCGTCCCGGGCTTTTTCGGCCTGGTCCGGGCAGGGTTCCGTGCGCCCCGCAAGCAGATGCGAAACTCGCTGGCCCTCGGACTAGACCTAACGGGCGAAACCGCAGGCAGCATACTCGCCACGGCCGGCGTTGACCCCAGCCGGCGACCGGCGACCCTATCCATCGAAGAATGGGGAGCTGTGTACAACGCCTGGCGCAGCTCCAGGCCCGTGGTGAGCGGAGTTGGGGCGAGCGGTGCGTCATTCCCATGAAAGACACGGAAACAGAAGCGCGGGTTTCGGCGCAACCCAAGGGCCCGGGAAGGGCGGTCCGGTGATATCAGTTCGATTCGCAGAGCACGCCTATGCCAAGGTGAACCTGACGCTTGAGGTCTTGGGCAAGCGGCCCGACGGCTATCACGACCTGGCCTCGGTAATGCAGACCATCGACTTGCACGACGTTGTCGTTGTGTCGCCCGCCCAGAGCCTGGAGGTCGTGTCCGATGACCCGGCCCTCGGGGGCGAGACCGACCTGGCCCACAAGGCCGCCCTTGCCTTACGGGCTCGGAGCGGGGTGACGCTGGGCGCACACGTTGCGATCACGAAGAGAGTCCCCGTGGCTGCAGGTCTCGGCGGGGGGTCGGCCGACGCCGCCGCGACGCTCCGCGCCCTGAACAAGATGTGGGGTACGGGGCTAACGCCCGAGGACCTGGCGGCGGTCGGCGCGGGCGTCGGCTCCGACGTGCCGTTCCTCGTCCACGGCGGGACCGCGCTTGTGCAGGGGAGGGGAGAGCGGGTCACGAAACTGCCGCCCGCGGACATCGACTGGCTGATACTGCTCTGCCCCGACATCCGGGTCGAAAAGAAGACGGCGCGGCTGTTTAGCGAAATCAAGCCGAGCATGTACACCGCAGGTGTGCTGTCTTCCAAGCTGGCCGGTCGGATCCGTGGTCGTGGCGACGTGCCAGCCGAGCTCATGTTCAACGCCTTCACTGCGCTGGCCCCAACTGTGTTCCCAGGCTGGACGGCATACCGGGACACGCTCGCCTCGTTTGGCGCACGGGAGATCATGCTTGCCGGGGCGGGCCCGAGCATGTTCGCCCGGGTCCCGAAGAAAGAGATCGGCACGGCCTGGCAGCTGATGCTTGAACGGAAGCACGGCTGGAAATCGTTTCTCGTCCGGGCATGGTCGCCGGTTTGAGCACGGCTTTCGCGGGCCTGCTGGGCGGGGCGCTGATGGGCCTGATCTTTTTGACCCACGTCGCCCTGTTGCTGGTGTTCAGGCCGCCAGAGGCGCTAACCAGACGCGCTTCCACCACGGGCGTGGCCGGACTGGTACTCGCGGGCAGCGGGCTGGGGGTGCTCGTTTGGAGCCTGCTTGGTGTCGGGGCCGCCTTCCTGTTCCGGACCATCGAGCGCGGCGGCGGCTCCAGCCTGCCCACGGTGCCAAGCGTCCCTTATCTGCTGATGGTGCTCTTTGTAACGGCGCTCACGGCCATCCCAGCGTCGCTGGTCTTGAGGGACCGGCTCCGCCACGTCGCAGTGGAGTACGCGCTGTTTATCGGCATATTCGGCTGGATGATCCCCGCGCTAGTCAAGGCGGTCTAGGGTCGTAGGTCCGAGGTGGCAGGGATCCGGTCGCCCCAAGCGGCGTGGCCGGCCCGGCATTCTTTGAGGCGAACGCGGCCCGTGGCGAGGTGCGCGAGGCTCGGGCGCGCCTACTTCGATATCGCCGCCTCGAACAGCTGCCGGAGCAGCCCTGCAAGCAGGAAGACGACCACGCCCGCGGCCATCACCGCGTTGTAACCCAGCAGTCGCGAAAGCCACCGGCCGATGCCCTTCCCCGGCTCCGGACGCCAGCCTGCGCGCCTGAGCCGCCAGACGGCGTAGAACATCCAACCGGCCAGGGCCACCTTCAACCCCAGCACGATGAAATAGGTCGGGCTGGCGTCGTCACCTGTGAGGCGGTTGAACATGAGAATGAGGCCGCTGACAACGAGTGCAATGATCGAGGCATCGACGAGCTCCCGGTACGTGCCGCCGATAAGTTCAAGCAGCGGCTGGGCCAACCCCGCCGCGGCCGTGGCCGGACGGATGACGAGCGCAAAGAAGATGCTGCCGCCGACCCATGCGGTCGCGGCGACCGCATGCACCCAGCCCACGGCAAGCATGAACCAGCCGTCGCCGCTAATCTCCCCGAACGACATGCCGGGATTATCTCAGTTGCCGGGCGTGGGCCTCGGGGATCGAGGCTTCCGCGCGACTGCCCGACCGGTCAGAGCTGGCTTAGACGCGGGTCGAGCCTGTCCCGGATCCAGTCGCCCATGAAGTTCAGCGACATCACAGTGAGGAAGATCGCCACGCCCGGGAAGACGGAGATCCACCACGCGTCGCGCAGGTAGCTGCGGCCGTCGGCAATCATGGATCCCCATGTGGCGGTGGGGGGCGGAATGCCAGCGCCGAGGAAGCTCAGGAACGCTTCGGTCAAGATGAGCTGGCCGGCACGCAGGCTGGCCAGCACCAGGACCGTATTGGTGACGCCGGGAAGGATGTGCTGAATCAGGATGCGGGTGTTGGAGGCGCCGGCGATCCGCGCAAGCGAGACGTAGTCCCGCGTCTTCAGCGACAGCACCTCGCCGCGCACGTTCCTGACAAACCCGGCCCACGTGAATAGCGCCAGAAGGACCATCATCGTCGTGAGGCTGGGCGTGAGGATGACGGCCAACACCAGGGCGATGAGCACAAACGGCAGGCCAAACCAAACATCGACGATGCGCATCAGCACTTCGTCGACCAGGCCGCCGTAGTAGCCGGCGATGAGGCCGATCGTCGTGCCAACTATCGTGCCGGTGAACAGGGCTACTGCAGCCACCAGCAGGGAGATGCGGGCCCCGTACATCAGCCGGCTAAGTACGTCGCGGCCCACCGTGTCTGCGCCCAGGATGTAGTTTGACGTCCCGGTCTCATACCAGGCAGGCGGGGCGAGTCGGTTGCGTATGCTCGATGCGAGCGGTTCGTGCGGCGCTATCCACGGCGTGAATATCGCAATTGCAGCAAGGATGAAAAGTACGGTCCCCGGTATGATCGGCCACTTGACAAGCAGGTTGAACGCCCGCGTGAACCCCCGAGGCCGTTTCACCTCGTAGGTAACAGGGGCGGTCTGTACGGCAGCGTCGCGCATCGTCAAGTTCCCGGTGTGTCTAGTTGCTCTTCGGGCCTGACGTTAGAGGCCATCCAGAATATTTCGTCCTGAACTAGTTTCAGGATTTCGGTCTGAGTTCAATGGCGGAGTTTCGGGATGCCCATTAGCTCTATCTGGTGCCCGCCCGTCAGGAATACCTGATCCGCGGGTCCAGGTACGCGTAGAGGATGTCCACCGCGAAGTTGGCGATCACGTAGACGCCTGTGAATATCAGCGTGATGACGGCGATCACGGTGAAGTTATTGGTCTGAACGGCCTCGACGGCGTAACGGGCGAGGCCGGGCCATGCGAATACGGTCTCCACCGCCACCGAACCTGTGATGAAACCACCCAGCAGCAGACCGGCAAAAGTCAGCGGAGCGATCGAGGCATTCTTGAAGGCGTGCTTCCATGTGACGGTCCAGCTGCCAACGCCCTTGGCCCGCGCCAGTTTGATGTACTCGGAGTCCAGCACGTCGAGCATGGCGGAGCGGACGATCCGGACGTACCCCGCCACCGGGTAGATGGCGAGCGTGATCGTAGGCAGGATGTAGTTCCGGATTGCGAAGCCCTCGCCCATCGTCGCTGAGGGGAGCCACCGCAGATAGACCGCGAAAACGAGGATCGCGATGATCGCCACCCAGAACACAGGCACGGTCTGGCCAAGGAGCGCAACGCTCCTGGCAGCGTAGTCAACCACGCTGCCGCGCTTCATCGCGGACAGGACGCCAAGCGGCACGCCGATGACAGTCGCCAGGATGAACCCGGCAACCGCGAGCTTGATGGTCGGACCGAACCTCTTGGTCAGCTTGGGCGCGATGAAGTTCCTGTCAGAAAGATCCCGGCCCAGGTTCCCACGCAGTAGGTCTCCCAACCAGTATCCGTACTGGATGGGGACGGCCCTGTCCAGGTGGAGCTGCCGCTCAAGCTTTTCGTAGTCTTCCTTGCTGATCCCGTAGCTATCAGGTGGGAGGAAGAGTATGCGCGGGTCGCCGAGGAGCCTGGACAACGAAAAGATGATGAGCGTCGCGCCAAGGAGCGCGAGTATGGTCGTGAAGAACCTGCGGATGATAAAACGTCGCACAGACTTTCCCGATGCAGAACTACGCCGGTGCCGTCAACAGGACAAGGTGGGCGAATGGCGCCATGAGAGAGCGCCGATCTGGGCAGGACTGAGTCCCCTAAGGGCGGACGCGTGGGAGTCGTTGAGACGACCCCGTGAAACTGCCCTGCCGTCCTTGGGCCGCCCAACCCGGTGGCTGTGTCCGGCCTGAGGCCGACTGTCGCAGGATCATCCAGCGTTTAGGCGGGTGGGCCGAACAGCGAGGGGCACCTGGTCTGTCCACCCGGGTGCCCCTCGCTCGTGTTCAGCTTTACTTCAGTTTCAGGTAGTCCAGGCTATTCCTCATGCCACCCAATCGCCAGGCGATGTACGGGCGCTGCTTCCATTCCAGCTTGTTCCCGTTGTACAAGGTCGTCGCAGGCGGTGCCGTCACTCCGATGTCCAGCATCCAGTAGTGATGGTGGTCGAGCCACTGAGCAGTAAGGTCTGCAATCTTCTTGAGGTCCTGCTCCTTGACCTTGGCCTGGTAGATCTTGTTCGCGAACGGCAGCTCCTGGGCGTGGTTGTAGCCCGTGGGCGTGACCGAGCTGAAGATCGACTCCTCAGCAAGGATCTTTGTGCCCGGCGAGCAGCAGTTGCGCGTCTGGAGCCACAGGGAAGTCCGCTCGACCATGTTTGGACGCTGGGCGGTGTAAACGCGGCGGTCGAACTCGGTCTTGACGCCGAGGTCGGTCAGCCACTGCGCAGCCACCGCTTCAGAGACCTCAACTTCCAGGCCAGCCGGACCCTCCCACCACTGGATCGGGCCCGAGAGCCCGTTCGGGAAGGCCTGCTTGAACTTCGCCTTGGCTTCTGCCTGGTCGTACTTCACAGCCCAACGGCCGGGGTTGGACTTGGAGATGGGGTCGTCGGGGTGAATGCGGACGTAGAGGGGGCCGCCCTGACCCTGCGCGAGTGATGCGGTGATCCCATCCCGGTCAATGTCCTGGGCCAGCGCCCACCGGAACAGCCTCGGGTTTTCCATCGATGCACAGACCGGGCCGGTTGGCTTGGCGTTGTTGAGCAGGTCGTCTGTGTTGCAGCCTGCCGCAAACGGGTTGCCAATCCAGGGCTTCGTGGCGTCGATCTTGCGCTGCGCACCTCCAGAACCGGTTGTGTCGAGCGGGGCGCCTGCACCGTCAACCTTGGCCCAGTACTGGCCGCCCATGATGATCTCGATACCGTTGATGATGCCCTCGTTGCTCTTCTTGTAGCCCTTGTCGAGCAGCGGCTTCCAGTCCTTGAGCGGCAACTCTCCCATGTCGGCTTCGCCGCTCTCCAGCATGGCGCGGCGGGTGGAGTCCTCTGGGATCTCAAGGAGCTTTATCCGGTCGACGTTTGCAACGTGCGACCAGTGCTCTGTCCTCGCTTTGAGGTCAATGACTTTCTGGGCCGTCCACTCCGTCATCTCGTAGGGGCCGGACCCGATCACGTGGGTGCGGGCCCACTCGACGCCGTTCTTGTCGATGGCGGCCTTAGAGAAGATGCCGATGCCCTCATTGGCGTCCGTAAAGTCAATGAGCGTAAGGCCGTTGTAGGCGGCCCAGGTGAACCGGACCGTGTAAGGGTCTATGGCGTCAACGCCCTTTAGCGACGGGTTCGGCAGGGTGTCGTGCCTTGCTTCCGGCGTGTATGACGGCATACCCGCTCTGTACGTGTACACGACGTCTGCGGACGTCAGTTCACCGTAGCCCTGCGAGAACATCACGCCGTGGCGCAATTTGATGTCCGTGTACGTCAGGTCAGACGAGGTCGTCCACGACTCGGCCAGCCATGGCTGGAACCCGGGGACGCCCGCCTTGTCATAGTCGTAGGCGAACAGAGCGTCCTGCGCGCCGGCCATGACGATGGACGCGCACCACAGGCAGTCAGTGGGCCAACCGCTAGGCGTACCTACGCCCAGTCCGCCGATGACGCCGGTGACCGTGCCGGTGGGCGTCGTCTTGGCCGGGGGCGGGGGCACCGTTGCGGTTGCCGCCGGCCGACTGGTCGCAGTTGCCACTGACGCGGCAGTTGGCGCGGGCGCAGCGGCCGTTGTTGCCGTGGCTGCTGGCGCGGTTGTCGGTGCCGGCGCAGTTGTAGCCGCGGGCGGCGCCGAGGTCGCCGGTGCATCATCGCCGCCGCAGGCGATCGCCAGCAGCGTCAACGAGGCAACGACGAATAGAAGTCCGATCTTTACCGATTTGGTCATGACAGCGCTCCTCCAAATACCGTGCGGCGGCATTCTAAGGGACTGGCGAGCCGCGATCAAGTTCCTGTCTTGAATCTCCGTTTCCGGCCTGCGGGGTGCACCCGCCGTGGCAAGTGGCGCGACGTTTCCGGGGAAAGAGATTGGGAGCGCGGCGACCGCGGGCTCGGCGCCGGACGGGCGCAGTAGCTCGTTCATCCGTTGGAGCGTGCGCCGCTGGCGGCAAGCGATGCAGGGTCTTGCTTGCACGCTGAAGCCGCCGTGCACGGCCCGGGTACGGTGAGGAGCGGCGACGCTACGGGCGTCAAACGGCAGCGGGTCAGGGCTTCAAGATCGCCTGGATGTTCTTCTCAAGGTTGTCTTTGTCTATCAGCCCGGTCCACTTGCGCACGACGGCGTGGTCCTTGTCGAGGAACACGGTCGTCGGATAGGACAGGACTCTGTATGCGGTCTGCACCTGCGACTTTTCATCGGGAAACGCTGGGAAGCCGACGCCGAGCTCCGACCAG
>CAYWBD010000117.1:0-10511 GCA_964456315.1 uncultured Thermoflexus sp. | reverse complement strand
CTGGGAGTTCAGGGAGTACGTCGAGCACGCCGGGGTCCACTTCATCCGGCCGGACGTCGGCATCGCCGGCGGGATCACCCACCTGAAAAAGATCTGCGCCCTGGCCGAAGCCCACCACCAGGGGATCATCCCGCATGCCGTGCCCAACGGCCCGGTGGCGACTGCCGCCCACGTCCACCTGGGTTGCGCAGTGCCGAACTGGGAGGTGCAGGAGCACCGGCCGCAGGAAAAGCCGCCGTTCAGTGATGTGGTGGACCGGGTCGTGAAACTGGAACGCGGTTACCTGCTGGCCCCTGATGGCCCGGGCCTGGGCATCCAGTTGAACGACGCGGGCCTGAAGAAGCACCCCGCGGCGCTGGGCGCCGGCCCGACAGCGTTGCGGGCCGACGGCTCGGTGGCGTTCCGGTAGGCGCGTCACGGCGGGCAGGGGTTGCAGGCCGCGGGCGCGGGGTTCCCCGCCGCCGCCCATGAGATTCAGACTGTTCCGGGAGGTGGCGCTTGTCACTGAAATTGGGTCTGGTAGGCGCGGGCGGCATGGGAATGCGCCACGCCCATGGCTACATCGAGCTCCGGAAGCGCTTCGACAGCCTCCGCATGACCGCCATCTGTGACCGCCATGCGCCGGCCGCGGAGCACGTCGCCGCCGAGATCGAAAAGTCCACAGGCGACCGCCCAAAGGTCTACACCGACTTTGCCCGCATGCTCGACGAAGCGAAGCTCGACGCGCTCGATATCGTGACCGATACCCGGATGCACCACACGTTTGCGGTGGCGGCCTTTGAACACGGGGTACACGTCCTGACCGAAAAACCGATGGGTGTCACCATCAAGGCGTGTCAGCTGATGCGCCAGTCGGCGGCCAAACACAAGCGCGTGCTGTCCGTGGCCGAAAACTACCGGCGCGACCCCATGAACCGCTTCGCCCGGGCCCTGATCCAGGCCGGCGCCATCGAGGAGCCCCGCTTCCTGATGCGGGTGAGCCTCGGCGGCGGCTCTGCGCTTATGCATGACACCGGCTGGCGGGCGATGAAGTCGAGGGCCGGGTCGATCATCATCGAGCAGGGCGTGCACGACGGGGACCTGATGAACTACTTCCTGGGCGACATCGAGTCCGTGTACGCCGAGACCGGACTCTTCACAAAGACCCGCAAGCGGATGGGCATCAGCCCGGCCCTGGCGAAGTTCTATTCGCACAGGGTCGAGGACGCGTTTGCCGGCCAGGAGACGGTCGATCTGGACCAGGAGGACACGGCGTTCGCGGTGCTGCGCTTTGCCAGCGGCGCAATCGGGAACTTCGTGATGTCCAACGCGTCCCATGGGCACAGCGTGGGCGTCGACACTATCCACGGGTCGGCGGGGACGATGCTGCCGCCTCCAAGCCGCTCCGGGAAGAGCCCAGTCATCAAGCTGGAGGGCCGGGAAGAGCCGTTGACAGGCGCGGAGATGCTGTCCCTGGTGCCGGACTGGGAGCTTGACGATATCACCGCGCCGTTCTGGGACGGCAAGCGCCGGATGTCGTCTTATGAAATGCCGTTCGCACAGATTGACGCCAGCCTGATCGCGATCGAGTACCAGGAGCTGGCCGAAGCCATCACCAAAGGAAGGCCGGTCGAAGTTGGGGCAGAGATGGGAATGAAGGCCCTGGGTCTGGCGTATGCCACCCTGGAGTCAGGGATGTCCCGCAAGCCGGTGCGGGTGGCCGACGTCCTGGAGGGCGCCGTCGAGGGTTACCAGCGCGAGGTGAACGCCGCGAACGGATTGTGAAGAGGCTGTCGAGGGCGGACCGGCCTGCTGGTCAGACCAGCTACCCGCGCCACTTGCCAACCTCGCATCTCGGTCGGCGCATCCACCGGTCGTATCCGGCTCGGGACGGCTGTGGGATTCGGTAGAGTGACCTGAACTGACGCTGCGCTGACCCGTCGTCGCAGCCTGGTGGGCTCCGACGGTTGTCGCCGGTCTGCCACGCTGCCCCGGATCGTTTCCGGGTAGTCACATAGCCGAGGCGTGCACAAGATGGCGCGTAGGAAAGACAGAATCCGCGCTGCGGCGCCCATGGTCCGCGGCCGGACTCCCACTGACCTGGCGATCGAGGGGATGTGGCTGGGTGCTCTGACGCTCGTGCCGCTCGTCTTCAACGGGCGCAACGTGCTGTACTTCTTTTCGGACCCGAAACAGTACGTCCTGCACTTCGCGGCGCTGTCGATAGTGGTGCTGTGGTCATTCGAGCTGGCATTCACCCGTCGCGGCGTGGGCCGGCCTGGCTGGCACCTCACGGGCTGGGCCGGGCGGTCGCCGGCGCGCTGGGCATTGATCGCGGTCGCAGCCTTCTTTTTCTGGCAGGTGCTGTCGACGCTGCTCTCGCCGCTGGCCGTCTACAGCGCGCTCGGGCGGGACCCCAACAACCCCGGCTACGAACTTTACTCGAGCCTCTCGTACGCGGCGATCTTCTTTGCGATCGCGCTCAGGGTGCGGACACCGGCCCAGGTAATGCGAGTACTTGTAGTCATCGTGGGCGTCGGCGCCGTCACTGCGGCATACGGCGTCGCGCAACACTTCGGCTGGGACCCCATCGGGTACGGGTCTGAGCTAGACCGCGTGTACGCCACTTTCGGCAACCCGATCTTCTTTGCGGCGTTCCTGATCATGTCTCTGACGCTGACTGTGGCGCTGGCGTTGGTGGACGATGATGGCAGGCGCCGTTGGCGTGTGCCGGTCCTCGCCGTGCTGACCGGGGTGCAGATCGCGGCGCTGTGGTTCACCCTGAGCCGGGGGCCGTGGCTCGGGGGTGTGGCAGCGATCGCGCTCCTCGCCGTCGGGGCAGTGTTGTGGATGCGGCGCTGGCCCATTGGCCGGGCCGGGGTCGTGCTCACGGTCGGTGTCGCGCTCGCGCTCGTCATCGCGGCGTTGCCGGGCGCAACGGCCGCCGCCACAGGTCGCAGCGGGATCAGCGTTGCCGCAAGCATCCTGAGCGACCCGGCCGCGGTCGGCGAGCTGTTCAGCACCAGCGACGATGCCACCGGGCCCGCTCCTGGCGCTGCTCCGTCTGCGCCGGAGTCGAGCCAGCTTCGCCTGCCCGCCGAGCCGCCCACGAGCTTTGCCATCCGGGTCAGCCTCTGGGAGACCGCTCTGAAGCTGGCGACCGCGTGGCCGGTTATAGACGACGAACCGGCGCCAGTGAGGGTGCTCCGACCGCTACTGGGCTATGGCCCGGAAATGTCCTACTACTCTTATCCGCTCCGGCTGCCTCCCCAGCGGAATTACCAGGTGGTCGACCACGCGCATAACTTGCCGCTCAACGTGCTGCTTGAGCTCGGCTACGTTGGGCTGCTCCTGTCCGTCGTGGCGGTCGTCCTCGTGGTGCTGAGCGTCGTCGGCCTCCTGCGCCGGGTGACGTCCGGCGGGAGGAAGGGAGATGTGCTCGCCGCCGCCGCAATCGCGACTGCCGCTGCGCTCGGCGGTCGCATGGTTGAGCAGATGGTCGGCGTCGCACGGGTCGGCGACCTGCTGGCGTTCTGGGCGCTGCTCGGCTTGTTGCTGGCGGTTTACGAGATCGTGATGCGAGGGGACGTGCCGGCCAGGACATCCGGACCGGGGCCACGGCCGCGCCGCGAGGTGATCAGCGGCGGCCAGGTCGCGGCGACAGGCGCGGCGCTCGTGCTTGCGTTCGCGGCGGCCGGTTTGTTCGCAGGGATTGATGTCCAGGCCTTGCGGGCAAGCAGGATGGCCGCGGTAGGGGACACCGCGCTGGGGCGGCAGGACCCTGACAGCGCGTACCGGCAGTTCCAGGAGGCCGCTGACACCAACCCGCTGGTGGAGGACTACCCGGTCGCTGTCAACCTGCTCCTCATGAACACAGCCCGGTTCCTGAGCGGCCCGGAAGACCGTGATAGGGCGCTGATCGCAATGGGACGGGCGGAAGAGGTACTGACCGCGTACGCGGCGCGCCACCCGCTGGCTTACACCACCCAGGTGCGCCTGGCGCTGACCGTTTCGGAGATCGCTGCCCGTGGCGAGCCGCAGGTGCTGCCAGTCCTGGCAGACCGGGTCGAGCGGGTCGCGGCTCTCTTGCCTCCATATCCGACAATCATGTCGTTCGTCGCCCACGGGCTGGTGACGGCAAAGGAGTATGAGAAGGCGCTGGCTGCCGCCGACCGGGCGTTGAGCCTGGGAGGCCCCCCGGCGTCGGCCGGGCAGGCTCACTGGGTGAAAGGAGTCGCTCTTGCCGGCCTCGGGCGCACCGATGAGGCCATCGCCGCCTTTGAGGGGGCGATCGCGCTCCAACCCGATGAAGCTTTCGGCTCCCACGCCAAAAAAAGCCTGGTGAGGCTGCTGGACAGGCTGGGACGTAGCGCTGAGGCAGATAAGTACAGACTCGCAACGAACTAGGGGTCATACAGGAATCCCCTCCCCCTCGATGGGGGAGGGTTTAGGGTGAGGGTGAGAAACCTTCCGTCCGTCCTATTCTCTGGATGCCCTCCGGGACCAGACGGCGGCCGGCGGAGTCGTCCCCGTTCACGGGGGCCGTCGCCCCGGGCGCGAGTAGTGCCGGTGCAATCCGGTTTGGTCCGCCAGCGAGGTATCCGAGGTCACATTCGTGTCAGTTAGGTATGAAAAGCGCGGCCATACCGCGTTCGTGACGATCAACCGCCCGGACAAGGCCAACACCCTGGACAAGCAGACGTCCGACCAGCTGGCGGCCGCCTGGAAGCAGGTCTGGGAGGACCGGGACGTGCGCGCCGCGGTGCTGACCGGCGCGGGTGACAGGCACTTCTGCGGCGGGCACAACCTGACACCGCGGCAGGACGTAACAGATGAAGAACGTGAAAGGCTGGCCCTGGAACGCCTCTTCTGGCCTCTGTCTGGCACCGTAAACGGCGCACCGACTGGCGTGGACCCGCGCATGGGAGACCACTACCCGCAGATCTGGAAGCCGGTTATCGGCGCAGTGAATGGCTGGGCGGCGGGTGCGGGTTTCTATCTGCTCCTTGCCTCGTGCGACATCCGCCTGGCGTGCGCCGAGCACGCACGCTTCAAGTTCGCGCTGTTGTCCAACGGGTGGCTGGGCGCGGGGCCCGGGGCAACGCTGCTCAGCAGGCAGCTCCGCTACGCCGACGCAATGCGCATCCTGCTCACCGACGAGCCGTTCGACGCCGCGGAAGCCTTGCGCATCGGGCTGGTCAACGAGGTCGTGCCGCACGATCGGTTGCTCCCGCGCGCAGAAGAGATCGCCGCGCAGGTCGCCTCCATGCCGCCCGTTGCGGTTCGGATGATGAAAGAGTTCGTAGTGCGGTTCCGGGAAGCGCCGCAGGACACGGCCTGGCAGGTCCAGAGCCTGATGAACCAGCTCCTGATCCAGGCGACCGCCGACGGTGAGGAAGGCCGCAGGGCGTTCAACGAAAAGAGGCCGCCCAATTTCACCGGGCGACTGCGCCGCAAGGGCGCTGAGTTCCCGGACCCCACGCCTGAGCAGCGACGCAGGCTCGATGACCTTCGCCGGTCAGGCGAGTTCTGAGCGTCCCGGCTGACTTCGTCCACCCCGCTCGCCCCGAGCTCGTCGAGGGGCCCCGGTTGTGCGGGTCTAGCCCGGTGACAGTGTTTGCTTCCAACCGCACTCGGCCACGCTGATGGGCGGCTCTCCAGGCCCGGTCGCGCTCAACGCGCCCACGATTGGTCCCGCTTACTCCAGCGCGCCCGCCTTCCGGAGCCGCGCTATTTCTTCGGAGTTCAGGTCAAGGACTCGGCTCAGCACCGCGGCGGTGTCCTGCCCAAGGTCCGGGGCCCGTAGGTGTATCGGCGCCACGCCGTTGGCGAGTCGCCACGGGAGGCCCGGCAACCTGCGAGACCCGCGTCCTGGCTCTTCAACGGCCTTGTAGAACCCGCGCTCCCGGAGGTGTGGGTCGGTGAAGAGGCCGGCCGCGTCGTAGGACGCAGACGCAGGCACGCCGGCTGACTGCAACTGCTCCATGGCGGCGACCGGCCCACGTGCCGCAGCCCATTCCCCGAGAGCCTCGTCGATGTTTGCGCGCGCCCGGATGCGCGCCGGGTAGTCCAACGACGCCATCCGTGCGGGCAGCCCCACGACCTGGCACAGGGCCTGCCACTCGCCCTCCGTGCTGACAGCGATGGCGACCCAGGCGTCATCACCCGCGCACCTGTAGACGCCGTGCGGGAAGAAGCGGGGGTCGGCGTTGCCCTCGGGACCGGGAGTGCGGCCCGAAAGCTGAAACTCGACGAGTGGCCCCGGCATCGTGGAGAGCAGAGCTTCCACCATCGAGAAGTCGATGTGGCAGGCCTGCCCGGTGCGTCGCCGGGCGTCCAGCGCGGCCACCGCGGCAAACGCCATCAGCAGCCCGCAGACCGGGTCGGCCCAGGCCATGCCCACCCGCGGCGGCTCGCCCGGGTGCCCGTTCATGGCGGCAAACCCTGTGTAGCACTGGATGAGGGTGCCGTAGCCGACCTGCGCAGCGTCCGGCCCGGTGCGGCCGAACGCCGATGCCGAGACCATGACGATCCCTGGCCGGAGCGCGCTCAGGTCGCCGTACCCCAGGCCAAGCCGCTCCATGACGCCCGTGGCGAAGTTCTCGACTACGAGGTCGCTCTTGGCGATCAGCCTACGGGCGAGGTCGAGGCCCTCGGGCTTCTTGAGGTCCAGCGTGATCGCGGACTTGGACTGGCCCAGCACTGCGTGCAGCTCAGACCCGCGGCCAGGGTCGGCGCGCATGCTCGTTTCCACTTTGATGACGTCCGCGCCCATCGCGGCGAGGTAGCGGGTACATGCCGGGCCGGCGATCACCCAGGAAAAGTCGACCACCCGCACGCCGTCGAGGGGCAGCCGCCCAGACTGCCTGTGCTGGATGTGTCCCGCGTCCGGCGTCGCTGCCCGCGCCGCCGACTGCCGGACCACGTATGGCGCTCCCGGGACCTCGACGTTTTTCCCGTCGTCCCACTTCACGGTCTGGAAGAACCCGCGGTGGCGCAGCTGGGCTGACCGCAGCAGGTCAGCAGGCTGGCTAAGCGGGAAACTCGCCACATGCGCCGCCTGTGCCGCCCTGTAGGCCTCTTCGCGGGTGCGGCCCTTGCTCCATTCGCACAGGAGGGGATACAGCGCGTCGAAGTTCTCGATGCGGGCCTGCCGTGTGGCAAACCTCGGATCTGCCGCCCACAGGGGCGAGCCGATGACGCCGAGCCAGGCCTGCCACTGGTGCTCTTCCCGCGGGGAAATGGCGAAGAAGCCGTCAGAGGTGGGCAGGATGCAGACCGTCGCTCCGCCTCCATCCAGCACCCTTTTTCTGGGAGTCGGTGGCTTCCCGTACGCCGGGAGCGCCAGTTCCTGTACCGCAATGCACGCCATGGCTTCCTGGACCGACACGTCGACAAGCTGTCCACGGGCCGTCCGCGCCCGCCCGTGCAGAGCATGCATGGCCGCGCAGGCCGCGGTTATCCCGGCGACAAACTCGGACTGCTCGCCTGCCGCCCGGACAGGCGGCGAGGCCGATGGGTCATCAGACTGGCCAGTCAGCAGTCTCGCTGTCCCGCTGGCATGGAAGGCGACCAGGTCGCCGCCTTTGTACGTGCTGCGGGGCCCTGTCAGCCCGAACGCCGTGATGCTGACAATCACCGCTGCAGGGCAGCTCTCCTGGAGGCGATCCGCGCTCAACTTGCCGGCTTCCACGGCCAGCGGGTGCAGCGTCGTGATGATGACGTCCGCTGATTCCAGGAGTTTGAACAGGCGAGTGCGCCCCGCGGACGACTCGCCGTCAATGGTGACATGGCGCTTGAGGAAGCCTTGCAGTCGCAGCGCAGGACTGTCGGGCTGGCCTGCGTCATGAACGCACGTGGCTGCTGCGCCGAGCTCGGCGAACAGGCGTCCACACACTGCGCCCGCCAGTCCGCCGCCGATTTCCACAGTCCGGAGTCCCGCCAGCAGCGGCGGGTTCCGTCCTCCGGCGGCAGACCCCTCGCGCACCGAACTCGTATCCGGTCCGCGGCGGCCTCCGGTCGCGTCCTGGCCGGCGGGCTCAGCAGGCCTCATGCGTCCGGGAGGGCTTTGTTCCACATCGCCTCGATGTGGTAGCGGGGGCGCCACCCAAGCACCACTTGCATCTTCGAGAAATCGAACTGGCCGTGCGGGACATCTGTCCCGACGAAGTAGGCCTCATTGCGGGACGGCAGCGCCGCAAGCTCGACCTCCAGAGCGGCGCGCACCGCAGTGCCCGTGTCCGGCCAGGCCGTCACGAACGGGAAGAGGTCGTTGTGGTACTCGGGAGGGCCTTCGGGACCCTTCAGCCGGCCCGTATCTTTCAGGTTGCAGAACAGCAGAGTCTGGACGTAGAGGTCGTGGCGCTCGGCGAAGATGCGGCAGACCTCCTGGCCCAGGTGCTTGCTGATGAGGTATAGCGCCGTCCCAGGCCTTGACGGCACGCCCGGCCCAACGCCCCAGTCCCACCGCGTGTACTCAGGGCCTGCGACCTGCGAAAACGGCCCGGTGTTCACAATGCGCCGGATGCCGTGGCGGACCGCGGCCGCCATCATGTTGTAGCACCCGATAGTGCTGACGCTGAACGCCTGGGCCCGGTCCCACCGCACGACCGAAAGGTTGATGATGGCGTCCATGCCGCGGGCGGCGTCAAGGACGGCTTTCGGCTCCGCGGCGCTCATCCGCCTGTATTCGTGCGACAGGCCGTCAGGCGGCTCATTCACGTCCGTGAGGAGCAAGTCGTGGCGGCCGGCGAGGGCCCGGACGACCCACGGCCCCATCATCCCGTTCGCGCCGAGCACAAGCACTTTCATTGCCGCGCTCCGGTCTGCGAGGGGCGACGCCTCAGGCGTCTTGGGGGGCTTTGTTCCACATGGCCTCCAGGTGGTAGCGCGGCCGGAAACCCAGCAGCCGGTGGAGCTTGTCATTGCGGAACTTGTCGTGGGGGATGTCTGAGAACGTGAAGAACGTCTCGCAGCGCGACGGCAGCCGGGACAGATCCACCTCGACGGCGCACCTCACCGCCTCTCCGCAGTCGGTCCAGGCCAGAGAGTGGGGCGTCATGTCGTCGTGATATGTGACCTGCTTTTCAAGGGGCCCGGCCAGAGACCCCGGCAGCTTCATGTTGTAGTAGAGCAGGGTCATGACGTACAGGTCGTGGCGTGTGGCGAATATTCGGCAGAACTCCTGTCCAACGGCCTTGCTGATGGCGTACAGGCGCGTGCCCGGCTGGGGCGGCATGTCCGGGTTCAGGCCGAAGTCCCAGAACTCGTACTGCGGCCCCGCCAGTTGGAAGTGCGGACCGGTGTTGACAACGCGCCTGATCCCGTGCCGCGCCGCAGCCACCATCATGTTGTAGTTACCGCGGGCGCTGACGTCCCAGGCCAGCTTGCGGTCATGCCGGAGCACAGAGAGGTTGACGATGCAGTCCATGCCCTCGGCTGCCCGCACGACGCCGTCGAGGTCAGAGACGTCCAGCTTCGAGAAACGGTGAGCAAAACCCTTCGGGGGAGCGTTGATGTCGGTGACGAGCATGTCGTGTCTGCCGGCGAGGGACTTGACCACCCACGGGCCGAGCATCCCGTTGCCGCCCAGTACCAGGACTTTCATCGGCGGCCTCCTGTCCGGGTGGAAGGCGCTGGAGTGCGCGGCGCGGCTGCGACGGGCGGCGCCGGTGGTGCCGTCGGGAATGACAGTAGCTTCGTCGCCGCGTGCATGAGGAACCGCTGATTCGGCACCGGCGACTGCACGTGGATGTCCTGCCACTGCTCGATGTCCGCGGTCAGAGCGGCGTCCAGGACGGTCGCCAGGTCCGCGGTGGCAAGCGCAGCCGTCTCGCCCGACGCTGCGGCCTTTGACCGGCTGCCCTCGACGATCGGCCAGCCCAGTCGCAGGGTCGCCACCTTGATCAGGCGGTCTCGGGCGAACTCCTTGCAGACGACCTCGCCGATGTGGCAGGCGAGCAGCGCCGGGTCGTCGGAAGGCGGGAGGGAACGCCAGCGCTCGGTGACCGTCAGGTTCTCCTCGTAGTCCGACAACAACTTCAACGTGCTCACGTAGACGCACCGTCCAACGCCTGCGTTGGAGGCCGCGAGCAGCAGGTTGTAGGTGCGGCGCCCGTAGTAGTCGAGCAGTGCGGTGGCGTCGCCCTCCTGACCCTGGTAGCCGATGTGCACGACCGCGGCCATCCCGGCGACCAGCCGGTCCGTTGCAGGGTCGTGCCCGAGGTCGTTGGGGACGGCGCCCGCGACCCGCCGGGCAGCAGGTGGCAGGTCGGTCAGCGTCACGGTGTGTTTGCGCCGCAGGGCGGCCGCGACTGTCTGGCCCATGTCCGAGCCCGCACTTGTGACGAGTATCTTCACGCCATCTCCCTTTCGCGGCCCCGGCGTCGCGCTGTCTGACATCATGCACCGGCATGCGCTCGGCCGACGGCGGGACGCGGGTTGACGAAGCCTGTCCGGTCCGTCCGAACGGAGACCCGCTGATAGGCGGGCGGTGCGCATGATAGTCCCCGCTGCGGGCGGCGGCGAGCGCC
>CAYWBD010000116.1:0-3783 GCA_964456315.1 uncultured Thermoflexus sp. | reverse complement strand
GCCTGCCACGCTCTGCCCGAGGAAGAACCTGACCTGCACGATCGCGTTAGTGCCGCTGACGCTGCCCCTTATGGCCGCCACCCCGCCCTTGGTCTCCAGAGTGCTCGACGTTTCCTTCAGCCCTGCGTAGACGGTCTCTTTCGCGCGCTCGCTAGAGAACATGCCCGAGGACAGCACGGTGAACGCGAACACCGCCGCCACGACGACGAACGCGATGAGGATGATCGCCGTCTCCAGGCCCGTGATGCCACGCTGGGCGGGTTGCGGACGGGCGCGGGGCAACGGCGTGCTGCCCGAGTGCGAGCTGCGCCGTATCGGGCGGGCCGCTCTGGGCTCGGTCAGAGGTCCGGTTATGTTTCGTGAGCGAGAAAACGACATGCCGGGAGGCCTCCTGCCCCCTGAGGTTCCGACTGATTCTCGGGCCCCTCGGCTCGTCCGGTAAGGGTGCTTTCCCGACGGGGGTTGTGGCGGCACGCGTGGGGGTGTCCACGCAATAAGGCGACAGCAGACGCAGTCGCTCCTGACGACGCCGGTATACTCCCGGAACCCCGCCTTCGGACCGGTCGGCCTTCTCAAACGAATCTCCGGCCCGGTGTTCGCGCGGCCTGGCCGGGACATGGAAACCAAGATGCCTATCCGCGTCCTGAGTGAAGAGATCTCCTCCCGGATCGCAGCTGGCGAGGTCATCGAGCGCCCGGCATCGGTCGTGAAGGAGCTCGTCGAGAACGCCCTGGACGCAGGCGCGACACGGATAGAAGTAGAGGTCGTTGCCGGCGGGACACGGCTGGTGGCGGTCACCGACAACGGCCACGGGATCGAGCCGGGCGAAGCTGCGGTCGCATTCCAGCGCTTCGCCACAAGCAAGATAGACGACACATCAGACCTGTCCGGCATCAGGACGCTGGGGTTTCGGGGAGAGGCGTTGCCGAGCATCGCGTCCGTCTCCCGCGTTGAGGCCGTCAGTTGCCCCGCCGGCCAGGTAAGCGGAGAGAGGCTGGTCATCGAGTTTGGTCGCGTCATCTCCACCGGGCCGGCGGCGGCCGCACCGGGTACATCTGTGCGGGTCACCGAGCTATTCCGCAACGTGCCGGCAAGGCTGAAGTTCCTTGGCTCGCCCGGGGGAGAACTGGCGAAAGTCCAGCAGCTGGTCGCGTCATTCGCGCTTATCCGCCCGGCAGTGGCCTTCCGACTGGTGTCCGACAGTGAGACCCGCCTGTCCTCAGCCGGAGACGGCAACCGCGTCGCTGCCGTTGCTGCCGTGTACGGCGCGCGCGTCGCGCAGGCGATGCTCCCCGTGGTATCAGACCCCGCGGCGGCGTTCGCGGTCGAGGGGCTGACAAGCGCGCCGGAGCTGTCGCGCGGAAACCGCACGTACATCACTCTCGCGGTCAATGGCAGGTGGGTCCACAGCCGCCGCCTCGTTTTCGCGGTCGAGCAGGCGTATCACGGCTTCCTGCCCGAACGCCGCTTCCCTGTCGCGGTGCTTGACTTGCGGGTCCCCTATGACGACGTCGACGTGAACGTCCACCCCGCGAAGGCGGAGGTCCGGTTACTTCGCGAGGACCTCGTGTTCTCGGAGGTCCAGCGGGCGGTACGCGGCACGCTGTCGGCGACATCCCCGGTGCGTGACGTCCGGCTGCCTTGGCTGCCACGTTCAACCGGAGCGGGGTCAAGCCCGGCAGGGTCGCCGGTCGCCGGGGCAAACAAGACTTCTCCAGACAGCCAGGCGCAGCGTGCGTTTGCCGTCGCGGCCACATGGCCGGGAACGGACGAAGCCTCAGCCCGACAGGCCGTCCAGTCCTGGGCCGGAGCAGGCTCGCCCGGGGGCATCCCCAGCCTAGAGCGCCCAGTGGCCGGACCCGGGTCCGCAGTCGAAAGCGCCACGCCGGCACATCCTGGCGACCGCACGGTGCACAAGGCGCTGCCCGTGTTGCGTGTGATTGGGCAGGCCCACGAGACTTACATCCTGGCGGAGGGCCCCGACGGCGTGTACCTCGTCGACCAGCACGCCGCACACGAACGCGTCCTGTACGAGGGACTGCGTGCCCGGCTGCACAGTCGCGGGGCCGAGTCTCAGGCCCTGGTCGAGGCCGAGACCGTGGAGCTGTCGCCTGACCAGGCCGCGCTCGTAGAGGCGCAGGCAGACGCTTTGGCCAGGGCCGGGTTTGTCATCGCGCCGTTCGGCCCCAAGACGGTGCTCGTGCGCGCCGTCCCCCGGCTCCTCGCAGACCGTGGACAGGGCAGTGTGGGGGACATACTCGTGCGCCTGCTTGACGAAGGGACCGACCGCGGGCGCGGGGAGTCCTGGGAAGACCGGCTCCTGTACACGATGGCTTGCCATGCCGCAGTCCGAGCCGGCCGAAAGATGACTCCTGATGAGTGCCGGGAGCTCCTCCGCCAGCTGGAGGCAGCGGAGCAGCCACACACTTGCCCGCACGGCCGGCCGACCATGGTCCACCTGGCGTCGGGCCACCTGGAGCGGGAGTTCGGCCGGAGGTAGCAGACGCCCGGTTCGCGCGCCGCCCGCGGCGTGGCGTGGCGACACAGCCCTTGCAGTCAAACTTCGTCACCAGCCCCCTCGCTTTGACCGGTGACAACAGGCAGCCTAGACTACTCTGCAGAAACCGACCAGCCGGTCGGTTGACCGGTCCCTTGTCCTCCTCCCAGTTTCGAGACAACTATCTCGTTGACAACCACTGCCGACGCCACCCGTGAACGCATCCTGGAAGCCGCCGAGCTCGTGTTCGCCGAGAAGGGCTACCACGACGCCATAGTGGACGACATCGGCCGCGCCACAGACATCTCCAAAGGCGGCCTCTATTTCCATTTCCCCAACAAGGAGGCCCTCTTCTTCGCGGTCATGGACCGGCTGGCCGACCGGCTTGTCCACAAGACCGAGCAGGCCGCCGCCGAGGCCAGGACTCCGCTGAGCGGCGCAGAGGCCGCCCTGGAAGCCGTCCTGGCCGCGCTGTCGAAGCGCCGCCGGCTGGCGCGGCTGCTCATCGTCCAAGGCTACTCGATGGGCAACTCATTTGAGCGCAAGCGGTCACAGGTCTTCGACCGCTTTGCCGTTGTGATCAAAGGCCGGCTCGACGAGGCTGTCCGCGTCGGGGAAATCGGACCGGTGGACACCGCGGTCGCCTCCCGCGTCTGGCTCGGCGCGATCAACGAAGTCACCATCCACTGGCTGTACGAAGGCGGGCCGACGCCTGTCCAGCAGTTGCCCACAGTCCGCAAGCTGCTGACAGGTGGACTGCCGCGTGGCGGCCCGGAGCGAGAACCTTGACCAGGTCAGGACTCACCCAGCCGGGGCCGCACCCCGCCACCGGCGCGGCAGCACCTGCTCGTGCTCGACCGGCCAGCGCCTGGGGGCGCCTGCGTCTCTTCCTCGAGACCATCAAGTTCGAACACTCGGTCTTCGCCCTGCCTTTCGCGGTCGCCAGCGCGTTCTTGCTGGCAGAGGGCGCACCGGACGCTGCCGGCCTGGGCTGGGTCATCCTCGCGATGGTGAGCATGCGGACGTTCGGAATGGGTGCCAACAGGCTGATCGACGCCCGCATCGACGCCCGCAACCCGCGCACCGCCGGCCGCGCCCTTCCGGCGGGCCTGATCAGCGCTCGGGAAGTGTGGCTCTACCTGGCCGTCTCAGCGGCCGCGTTCGGAGTCGCCGTGTCGCAACTCGACCCGCTGGCGTGGTACCTGTCGCCGGTCGTGCTGGGCCTGTTGCTCGTGTACCCGTACGCCAAGCGGTTCACCTGGCTCGCGCACCTCGTGCTCGGGCTG
>CAYWBD010000115.1:0-2347 GCA_964456315.1 uncultured Thermoflexus sp. | reverse complement strand
GACTGACTGCATTGCAGGCCGTCGGCCAGCCCGATAGGTCCGACATCTGCGCCCGGTCTGCCCTCCCGCGCGACCGAATCAGCTGGCCGCATCGCTGCCCGCGGACCGCCCCCACCTCGCCCACACCTCCGGCAACCCGATTTCACCAAAACCGGACGAAGTCCAACCTCACAAGCAAGTAACTGCCGGGTAACCTTGTTGGGTTGAGATTATGACCACGGGCTCGCCGCCCGCGCACCTAACGACACGGCCGCGGCAGGACCCCACATCCCAGGCGCCTTGCCTGCATCCCCGGTTCAACCAGCAGAGGACAACCAGATGAACGTCATGCACCTGTTCCGTACCGCCGCGGTCGTCGTCGCGGCTGGGGCCATCGGAATCACCGCTCTCGCCTGCGGGTCCTCGTCAGCGCCCACGCCAACACCTGCTCCTACGGCGGTGCCAACCGCCACGGCCACGCCAGTCCCCACGGCGACCCCTGTGCCCCCTCCTGCACCGGCCGGCGCCATCAGGTTCGACCCCGAGACTCAGCCGCAGGAGTTCTTGAACGCCATCCCGGCGCGCGAGCTTGACTGCGCCGTAGCCGCGGCAGGCGGTAGGGCGGCGCTCGTCTCGTTCATGTCCAGCGAGGCTGAGCCGGCAGACGCGGTCTCGAACGCGATCGCCGCCTGCATCACCCCGGCTACGTTCGCCCGCATCGCCGCCGGCCAGATCGAGGCCGACTCCGGCCCGCTCAGCGCAGCGACCGTCGACTGCATCGCAGGCGTCGCCGACGAGACGCGCTTCGGCGCGTTCATCACCGCCAACCCCGACCCCGCGGCCGCCGCCGGCTACATGCGCGCCCTCTTCTGCCTCAACGAGAGCGAGCGGGTGGCGTTGGAAAGCTCGGACAGCGACCTTGCTTTGGGCGGAGCGTCCATTGACGAGATGCAGTGCTTCGCCGACGCGCTTGGCCCCGACGGCCTGGCCGCGGCGCTGGCCTTCTTCGAGACCGGTGCTGGCGTGCCCCCTGCCGGGTTTATTACCGCCTCCCTGGAGTGCGGGTTGGCTGCGCCTGATGAAATCGCCGAGTCCGGCATGACCCCGGCTCAGCTCGACTGCATGCTCCAGAACTCAGGGGACCTTCTCGGGCAGCTGCTCAGCGGCGTGGCCCCTGACCCTGCGACGGTCACCCGCTTACTCCCGGTCCTCGAAAAGTGCGGTGTTGACATCAGCACGCTGACCGGCGGGCCGGTGCCCACGGTCGCTCCCGGCGCGACGCCAGTGCCGCAAGGCTCGGCCCCGGCCGTCCCGCCCCTGCCAGCCGGGCTGCCCCTGACGACCGCCCAGATCAACTGCCTCCTTGGCAAGCTGCCCCCTGACGCCCTTGCCACCCTGCAGTCAGGCAGCCCGGACCTGAACAAGCTCATCCCCCTCATCGGGGCGATGACAGAGTGCGGCGTAGACATCAGCAAGCTGCTGGCGCCGCCTTCGCGCTAGGCCGCGTCGGCGCCGGGCAGGTCCCCCTCCTCGTGAGGGAACCTGGTGTCCCGTCTCCGATGTCCGAGGCCATATCCTTCATTCCCTCTCCCCTTGCGGGAGAGGGTCAGGGTGAGGGGTCGACTAGGAGCTCCACATCTGAGACTGGACGCTAGGACGTTCACCGCGGCTTGCCTGCCGGAGACGCCAGGCGATTAGCCGGCGGACTCCGCGGGCGGCAGCACCAGCACAGGCTCAGCCGACGTGCGGATCACCTTGTCAGTGACGCTCCCGAGCGCCCAGCGCTGGAAGCCACCCCGGCCGTGGCTTGTCATCATCGCCATGCTGCCCGGCACGTCTTGCAGCGCCGCGACGATCCCCCGCGCGGCATCGCCTGACCGGGCATCAGCGAAAGCGTCCACCCCCGCTGCGATGGCCCGGTCCACGAACGGCGCAAGGTATTGGAAGGCCTCGGCCCGCAGCTCAGGCCCGAAAAACACCGACGTGCCCGCGTACTCGATGTCGCCACCTAGGCCCGGGTAGTACACCCTCGGCGTCACACGCATGAACCTGAGCCGGGCCCCGAGGGCTTTTGCCAGCGAGATCGCCGGGTCGACTGCCGTCTCGCTGGTGGGCGAAACGTCCAGCGGTACGACGATGTTTTGTGGCCAGGCTTGCTCCGGCCCGCGCCGCTCGTCTACCCGGATCACCAGTGTCGGGGCAGCGTGCAATTGCAGCACACGCGCGGTCACGCTGCCCAACACGCCCCTGGCCAGCGCAGACTCTCGCCGCGTCGCCATCGCCACGATGTCCGCCTCCTCCGCGCCCGCCACCTCGGCGATTGCGTCACCTGCGCTGCCAAACGCCACCTCGTGGCGGACGTCCACTG
>CAYWBD010000114.1:0-2033 GCA_964456315.1 uncultured Thermoflexus sp. | reverse complement strand
ACGGCGTTCCGGTCGCCGCCCATCTGGCAGCTCCTGGCGGCCTACTTTGTGTGCGGCGTGACGACGACGGCGCTGGCCATACACTTCGTGCCCATCGCCGAGGGGCGAGGCATGGCCGCGGGGCCGGCCGCACTGGCGTTCGGGCTGATGATGGGCATGAATATCATCGGGGTGCTCACCGCGGGGTGGGTGTCGGACCGCACGGGCCGCAAAGACATCCTGGCCGGGGTCTACGCCGTGCGCGGCGTGGCATACGCCCTGATGCTGGTCTTACCGGCCGCAGGCGCTCTGTGGCTGTTCGCGCCGATTGCCGGACTCTCTTGGATAGCGACCGTGCCGCTGACCTACTCGCTGACCGCTGAGATCTACGGCCTGCGTAACATGGGGACACTCTCGGGGGTCGTCACGATGTCGCACCAACTGGGCGGCGCGGCGGCGATATTCATAGCCGGGTGGTCGTACGACCACTACGGCACCTACACGGTATTCTGGGCCAGCGGGGCGAGCCTGCTGGGGGTAGCCGCGCTCCTGGCGTACTCGGTCAGAGAGCGCGCGTTCTCGCAGCGTTACCAGCCACCACTGCCCGCGCAGCCCGCGGCGACGCCCGCGCCTGCCGGCGGGGACTAACGGTCTACCAACTCCAAACTGGCTCAGACGGAGGCTGATCGGATGTCAGGACTCTGGCCGGGTGACACAAAGTGCGTCGTGACGCTGACGTTCGACATGGACGGCGCCTCGGGGATGCTGCGACGAGAGCCGTCGGTCGCCAAACGGCCCAGCTTGATGTCGCAGGGCGACTTCGGGCCCGAGACCGGCACGCCGCGCATCCTGGAGGTGCTCGCCTCGTTCGGCGTGCCGTCTACGTGGTTCATCCCCGGCTGGGTGGCCGAGCGCCAGCCGTACGCCGTCGAGGCCGTTCTCAAAGCCGGACACGAAGTGGGCCACCACGGGTACATGCACGAGCCGCCCTCGACGCTGTCGTCCCGGCAGGAGGAGGCAGAGCTGCTGGACCGGGGGTCGGAGGCACTGGAAAAGGTGACCGGGTCGAAGCCCAAGGGCTACAGGTCGCCTGGGTGGGACGTGTCCGAGCACACGCTCGGGCTTCTGGCTGACCGGGGCTTCGTGTACGACTCGTCCCTGATGGAGGACGACGTGCCGTATTTCGTGGACGTAGCGACTGCGCGGCTGGTGAAGTCCACGGCCCGGGCGTCACCCGCGCCCAAGTCCGCACGCGGGCGCCCGTCTCCTGCTGGCAGAGGGGCCAAACGCCCGATGGCCAACGCTGAAGGTGGCGACGAAAAACGGGGCCCCTCTCCTGAATCAAGTTCAGGGTCGGGGCGCGCCAAGGCGGGAGTTGGCCGGACGCTGGTCGAGATGCCCGTGCACTGGGCGCTTGATGACACGGCGTACTACCCGTACAACTCTGCACTCGGGCGACTGGGCGGGCTCACGAGCCCACAGGTGGCGCTGGAGACCTGGCTGTGGGAGTTCGACGCTGTCCACGAGCACGGCGGCGCGTTCATGCTCACGATGCACCCGTTCGTGAGCGGCCGCTGGTCCCGGGTGGTCGGGCTCGGGCAGCTCATCCGGCAGATGAAGTCGAGGCCGGGGGTCGAGTTCATGCGCTGCATTGACGTCGCCAACGGCTGGACCGAGGGAGGCCTGCGGGCCGCGCCGACAGGCCGGAGCAAATAGTCCTCGTTGGCCGCCACAGGGGATCGCTAACCCGTGCGTCCTGAGGCTGTCAAGGGATGAAGCCCGGGGTCCGTCGACTGCGCTGGGGGCGAGCGCGGGAGCCCTCCGTTCGTCCTTCGACAAGCTCAGGACGAACGGTCAGAAGCGAGTTGGCGCGATAAGTCACTCCGTGTGGAAGACCGCTTCCATGTCGACGCGGCTGCCGGGGGCGCCGTCGGGGCCGGGCACAAACAGCGGGCGCATGTACTCCCCCCAGCGGCGGCTGACGTCCTCGGCGGCCATGGCGGGCTGGGCCTTCACCGGGTCCTGCCACATCTCGGAGTAGAGGTAGATGTCGG
>CAYWBD010000113.1:0-1598 GCA_964456315.1 uncultured Thermoflexus sp. | reverse complement strand
CCGCGTCCGGGCCTCGCCGCCGACGGTGGACCGTTGTCGCGCTGGACGAGGCCCAGAAGATCAAAGAACGCAAATCGGAAGTGAGCGCAAAGTGCAAGATGCTCGGCGCACAGAAACGCTGGGCGTTGACGGGCACACCTCTTGAGAACAACGAGGACGAGCTCGCTTCTGTGCTGGAGTTCCTGGCGCCGCAGACTGGCAAGCCAACGCGGCGTCTTTTGTCACCCGGCCCGGAACTCAGGGCCATGCATCAAGGCCTCCAGTTACGCCGGAAGAAGGGCGACGTCCTGCAGGAGCTGCCTCCCAAGGTCACGACGACGGTCCGCGTGGCGCTAACCTCGCGACAGCGTCAGGCCTACGAAGACCTCCAACGGACGGGCGTGTTTCAACTCCGAGAGAAGGGCGCCGCAGTGCGCGTAGAGGACGTGTTAGCGCTGATCACGCGGTTGAAGCAGGTGTGCAACTTCGAGCCGGTCTCGGGCGAGTCAGCGAAAGCCACTGACTTGCTTGAGCGGGTACAGGAAACTACGCTCCAGGGCCACAAGTCGATTGTCTTCTCCCAGTACGTTGAGCGCCCGTTCGGAGTGCACGCCCTCGCCGCGGCACTCGCAGCGCTGCGGCCGCTTGTCTACACCGGGCAGACGGACACGATGTCGAGGGAACGCATCCTCGGTCAGTTCAGAGAGGACCCTCAGTGCCGGGTCCTGCTGATGTCCCTCCAGGCAGGCGGGCTGGGCCTCAACCTGCAGGAAGCCTCGTACATCTTCCACTTCGACCGCTGGTGGAACCCCGCCCGCGAGGACCAGGCAGACGCCCGGGCGCACCGCATGGGCCATGACGGGCCGGTCCACGTGTACAAGTATGTCTGTGAAGACACAATTGAAGAACAGATCGAGGAGATTCTGGAGCGCAAAAAGGAGCTCTTCGAGGACATCGTTGAGGACGTGACGATTGACCTGCCGCGCGTCGCAACGCGCGCTCAGCTTCTGGCTCTGTTCGGGCTGTCGGCTTAATTGGGCCGCCCACAGGTTTGGGCGCTGGTCTGTGGCCCCTAGTTACATCACCAGAAGTAGCTTCCCGGTGCTGGCGCGGCTCTCCAGGCGCATGTGGGCCCTGGCGGCGTCGGCCAGGGGGTACTCGCCGTCGATCTTGACGGTGAGTTTTCCGGCACTCACCCAACCGAAGACGTCGCCTGACCGCTTCAGCAGGTCCTCGCGGGTCGCCGTATAGGCGCCGAGGCTCGGGCGGGTGATGAACAGGGACAGCGCGCCGCCCAGGCGGGCGAGGTCGAACGGTGGCACGGGGCCGCTGGCGTTCCCGTACAGCGCCAGCATCCCCAGCGGCGCCAGGCACGCCAGGCTCTTGTCGAACGTCGTCTTGCCCACGGCGTCGTAGGCCACCTGAACGCCCTTGCCGCCGGTCATGCGCTTGACCTCGGCCTCGAAGTCGTGCGTGGCGTAGTTGATGACCTCATCGGCGCCGGCGTCACGCGCCAGCTTCGCCTTGTCTGCGGTGGACACAGTGCCGATGACGCGTGCGCCCCGCATCTTGGCCATTTGAACGAGGAGCAGGCCGACCCCGCCGGCGGCGGCGTGGAT
>CAYWBD010000112.1:0-3378 GCA_964456315.1 uncultured Thermoflexus sp. | reverse complement strand
GCCGAGGCCGGCGTCATCGGCAAGCCGGACCCCATCGCCATGGAGGTCGTGAAGGCGTTCGTGACACTCAAAGTTGGGTACGTGGAATCAGATGAACTGCGCCGGGAGCTCCTGCAGTTCTCGCGCCAGAAACTTGCCGCGGCGACGGCGCCCCGCGAGATCGAGTTCATCAAGGTCCTGCCCAAGACCCGCTCCGGCAAAATCATGCGCCGCCTCCTCAAAGCCCGCGAGCTAGGCCTGCCCGAAGGCGACACCTCAACGCTGGAGGAGGATTGAACGGACATGTCGGCTGGGGACTTAGGGAAAGACGTCATTAGAACGGCCACGCACGCGCAGCTCGCGGACGCCGTCGAAGAGAACCTATTTGACCTTTTCCGTGCAATGGCCCGCGCGCTGGGCGGCGAGGTTGAAGAGTCGCCCACGCTGTCCCGCCACCTTGTTTTCCCGACAAACCCCATGTTCAAAGGAGTCTGGCGCGTCCGCCTGAACGAATCCCAGGCAGACCAGGCCATCGACGAGACCATCGAGTGGTTCAAGGCCCGCAAGGCGCCATACGCCTTCTGGTGGACAGGCGCCGGGACGCGCCCCGCAGACCTCGGCGAACGCCTCAAGTCCCGCGGCATGATCTCCATGGAGGCGCAAACCACCGAGCTTGCCCACGGCATACTCTCGTCGGCGGGGGGCGCGCCCTGCATGGCCGCCGACCTCACCCGCATGAACGAGTCTGCGGTCAAGTCCGTCCCCGCCGGGTTCGCCATCGAAGAGGTCAACGATGACCGCACGCTGGACGACTTCAAGCGGGTCTTCGTCGAGGTCTACGGCATCCCGGAGTGGGCCGGGCAGGCTTGGGTGGACGCCACCCGCCACTGCGGCTTCGGGACGGCAGGCGCCGGGGGGCTGGCGTTCAAGTCGCCCTGGCGCATGTACGTCGGGCGGCTCGACGGGCAGGTCGTCGCCACCAACATGCTCTTCTGCGGCGGCGGCGTGGCAAGTGTCTACGCAGTAGCCACGACAGCCAGTGTGCGTGGCAAAGGGATAGGCGGCGCGATCACCCTGAAGCCGCTACTGGAAGCACGCAACATGGGCTACCGCCACGCCGTGCTTTTCGCGACCGCGATGGGCGTGCACGCCTACGAACGCATCGGCTTCAGCCAGACCGGCCGGACAATCGACCGCTACCTCTGGCGCAACCCGTCCGCCTGAGCCCGTCGTAGGGGCGGATTGCATCCGCCCGCTCAGTCTCCGGCCGCCGCAACGGCACTCTCGGGCGGGCCTCCGTGCTGGGGCAAGCGCACCATGTGACTGGCCAATTAGCCAGGAGGCCAGGAATTGCACCGTCACAACGACACCCGCGCCGCGCCACCCGCCGCAGTCACCGTCTCCCCCCACAAGCCCCCGTCCGGCTGGCAGCGCGCCGTCACCTACCTGCGCGGCCGGTTCACCGGTGGGCTCCTCCTAATCGCCCCGTTCGTCATCACCTACCTGATCTTCAAGTGGCTCTACGACACCGGCTCCGGCGTGTTCGACCCCGTCGTCGAGGCCATCTTTGGCCGCCCCATACCCGGCATCAGCGTCGCCGCGCTCCTCCTGCTGACGTTCCTGATCGGGATCATCGCCATCCACTTCCTGGGGCAGCGCCTGCTCTACGGACTGGAATCCCTCGTCATCCGCGTCCCGATCATCGGCCCGACGTTCTCTGTGTTGAAGCAGCTCATCTCGACATTTGGACCGGAGACCGGCGCGGGCTTTAGCCGCGTGGTCGAGATCGAGTACCCCCGCAAGGGCATGTGGGCCATCGGTTTCCTGACGGCCATAACCGAGCACGGCGACGGCAAGAAGATGGCAGTGGTCTACGTGCCGACCGCGCCCACTCCAAACACCGGCTGGTTGGCCCTCGTGCCGCTCGAGGACGTGTTCGACCTGGACATGACCGCAGGGCAGGCCCTCAGCATGACGATTTCAGCGGGGATCGCCTCGCCGGCCAAGCTACGCCGGGACAACGCCCACTCCGCCGCGCACTCCCCGGACCGCGACCCAGGCGCACCGCCCGGTAAGCTTCCCAACGCGTAGCGGCCTGTCAGCCTTTCCTGACACCGACAAACCGGTCGCCGCAGCTTGTACAGAATCGGGCTTCGGGCCGGTTGACCGCGGCGCACCGGGCACAGCGTATCGGGCCCGACGCGCCCTTCACTGCAGAGCCGCAACGGTCGCAAAACACCGCCCCCAGCCGGAACGTGTAGCCGCAGAACGGGCAGGTCAGCTTCGGCACGTTGCGCCGGAGCCGGAACGGGGAGACCATCTGCCCCCACTTGAACAGCCTGGCGGTACCAATGCCCCCGGCAATGACCATCGCGGCCGCCAGCCACCAGTAGCCAGTGACGAGTGTGAAGTTGAACAGCCCGTGCGCGGCCGCCGCGCCGAGCAGCCCCAACGGGACTGCGAACCTCAGGCGACGGTTTCGCTGTTGGGCAGCCAGCGCAAAGCCCCAGAACGAACCAAACACCACGTGCGCCACCGTGCTGCTAGGGCCTCGGACCAGCATCACCTCCGGACCGTACTGGAACGCATAGAAGACGTTCTCGGCGGTGGCGAACCCCAGGCTGGCCGCCGTGGCGAACACCAGGCCGTCGAGCGGCTCGTCGAAATGGAGGGACCTGTACGGCCACAGCCTCACAGCCAAAAACTTCGAAAACTCCTCGGCGGGTCCCACGACCAGGAACATGACGCTCGCCGCGGTCCCGGCGGTGAACGTGAAGTCCTCGCGCAGCTCTTCCGGCAGGACCAGGTACTCGATTAGGCCCGCCGGGATGACGGACAGCATGCCGAGAAAAAATGTCGCCGCGACCAGCCGCCTGGGGTTCGGGTGGTAGCTGCGGCCGCGCAGGTAGAACCACAGCCAGAAGATGCCCGGGACGGTGGCGGCGACGAGGATGACCGGGACAGACATGGCCGGTCTGGGGCCTCCGGTGGTCTAGCGCGCGGAAGTCCGCGGTCAGAGTGTTCCCGGAGTGTATGGCCTGCAGCACTCGCCTGAAGAGGGCGCTGGCCGCACCTATTTCATGACCACCCACGTGTCGGCGATCAGGTCGTGCAGTGCGCGCTTGTCCTGCCGGAACGCGACCATCAGGTAGCCGATGAGCAGCGTGATTCCAGACACGTACGTCGCGAAATAGCGCCCGGTTGACCTCGGGATGGAGATCCTTGACCCGTTGGCATCTACAACCCTCAGCCCGAAGACGCGTTTCCCCGGCGTCGTCCCCCAGAGAGCCGTAGTAAGCGTGAAATAGACCGCCTGGACACCGATGTAGGTCAGGAATTCCCCTCCGGTCCCTTCGCCTGACTGCAGCCAGTCCCAGTAGCCGATGTCGAATACCGCAG
>CAYWBD010000111.1:0-3520 GCA_964456315.1 uncultured Thermoflexus sp. | reverse complement strand
GGCGGCGACCGGAACGCCGTCCGCCAGCTCTCGCACTCCAGCGGCCCCGGGCAGCGCGGCACCCTATCGTGACGAGACCGGGCGTCATCGCCGCCAGCCCCGCCATCGGGTTCGAGGCCCATGCGTTCGGGGGTCTCCCTGAGCACGAGCATCACAAGTGGCAGGCCGATGGCCAGCGTCATCAGCCCGAGCACGGCCCACGTCACGCGCCAGTCCGTCAGCAAAAGCAGGTAGGCAGCGAACGGCACCATGATGAGGCCGCCCGCGGAGGCGCCGGCGCTGGTGATCGACATCGCTGTGCCGCGCTTGCGCTTAAACCACTTTGCGATCAGCGGGCCGGTCGTGACGAACGACGCGCCGCCCGCCGCCGCTGAGAGCACGACCGCGTATACGAGGTAAACCTGCCACAACGTATTCACGAAGCTCAGCACGACCGTGCCCGCGCCGAGCACCGCCAGGCTGGCCAGGATCACCGGCTTGGCGCCGAAGCGGTCGTACAGCCGGCCCAGGAACGGCTGCGTGAGGCCGTTGACTACGGTGCCCACGGCCGCGACGGCCGAGATGTCGCTCACGCTCCAGCCGAACTCTTCCTTCCAGGGCTTGAAGAACAGGCCGAAGCCGTTGCGCGTGCCGACCGCCAGGAACGCCATGAAGAAGGTGGTCCCGACTATGAACCACCCGTAGAAGAACGGGGTGCGGGCGTCACGTGCGGGGCGTTGCGACCGTTCAACCGCCATGTGTCCTCCGCCACCGCGCCCAGGGCTGGCTGCCCGACGACTGAGCGCCACCGAAACGGACGCGTCTCAGGCGGGTACTCTACCCCATCTTGGCGAGCTTCTTGCCGCCGGTCACGTGTAGGTGCAGGTGCTCGACGATCTGCCCGGCGTCAGCGCCCTGGTTGACTGTTACGCGGTACCCGCTGTCGAAGATTCCGGCCGCCTTCGCCACCAGGGGCGTCACGCGGAGCAGGCGCCCGAGCATCGCTTCCTGTGCTTCGACCGTCCCGGCGAGCGCGCCGATGTGCTCCCGCGGCACCACCAGCACGTGCGTGGGGGCGACTGGGTGGATGTCCTTGAAGGCGACGGCCAGGTCGTCCGCGTACACCTGCGTGCTGGGCGCCTGCCCGGCGACCACCTTGCAGAAGATGCAGTCCTTTGGTTCACCGGGCATGGTACGAGGCCTTCCATTCATCCCCTCCCCCTCGATGGGGGAGGGCTAGGGCTAGGGCGAGGGGGAGTGGGTCCACTCTCCCGTTGACGGGGGAGGGCTAGGGAGAGGGTGAAACCCCATCTGCCAGTCCGATCTTTTGGATGACCGCTACAGCGCAATCGTGTCCGCCAGGGCGGCGGCGTGGAACGCGCTGTCGCCGAAATCAGACCGCCATGCTATCGCTCGCCGGGTGAAAAGGTGCAAGTCGTGCTCCCAGGTGAAGCCGATCGCACCGTGGCACTGGTGCGCCGACGAGCAGATGCGGGGCAGGGCGTCGCTCGCCGCCAGCTTGGCGACTGCCACCTCTCGCGCCGCAGGCAGGCCCTCGCCTAGCGCCCAGGCGGCACGGTAAGCGGCGTGACGCGCGCCGGCCAGCGAAGTCGCCATCTCGGCGCAGCGGTGTTGGAGGGCCTGGAAGCTGCCGACGGGCCGCCCGAACTGCCTGCGCTCTGAGACGTACTTCACGGTCATCTCGACCACGCGCCGCGCCGCCCCGGCCATCTGGACCGACCGCGCTGCGGCCCCCGCGCGCAGCATGTGCGCGATGATCGCGGGCCCGTCCTCCGGCCCGCCCAGGCGCATGTCGTCAGTCAGGGCCACGTCCCGGAAGTCGACGGCGTAGAGAGGTGCGCCAGACGCGCTTGCGAGCCTTGTCAGCGAGACCCCGGGCGACATCGTCGGCACGATGAAAACCGAGACGGGCGCGCCTCCCGTGACGCTCGTCGCGGCTGATACGACCAGCGCCGTTGCCGTGTTCGCGTAACCCACGAACATCTTCTGCCCTGAGAGCACGTAGTCGCCGTCGCGCCTGCTCACGGCCACGGCCCCTCGCTCCAACGCGGCCCCGCCGGCTCCCCTTTTTTGCATCGCCACGGCCCCATGTTCAGGGGCGCCCCAGTCGCCACCACGATTTTGCACGGCGACGGCCCCGTGCTCTGGCGCAGCCCAGTCGCCGCTCGCGCCGAGCAAGGCAGGGCTGAGCACCGCATCACCGGCTGCAAGCGCGGGCAGGTACTGACGCTTCAGCCGCTCGTCGCCGAAGCGGTCCAGAGCCGAGGCGGCGACCACGCTAGACTCCACGAGCGGCCCCGGCGCCAGGTGTGCGCCCCACTCCTCCAGCAGCACCGCCAGGTCCGCGAACCCCAGGCCCGCGCCGCCGTACTGCTCGGGGACTAGCAACCCGGCCCACCCCAGGCCGGCGATGTCACGCCAGTAGTCCCCGCCGTAGCCCCGCTCGTCAGCCGCCATCGCCCGGACGTACGCCGGCTTCGAGCGGTCCGCCAAGAACTCCCGCGCGCTCTTGCGGATAAGCTCCTGCGTCTCTGTCAACCCGAAGTCCATGTTGGCAGCCTATCCGACAGGTGTCTCTCCGCATGCTCCTTCGGTGTGAGCAGGACGCCTGGACCAGGAGCTATGGGGCGGGCCTCGACGGTCAACAGTTTCAGACCGAAGTGAACTCGCAAGACTGCGACCGTCCAAAGTGGCCCTCAATGCTGCGCGAGCCGGAATACGATGAGAGGGATGACCTCTGAAGTTGACTCGCTGACCTCATAGATTAGGAGCAGCGGGTCGTTTGTGCTCACCTGCCGTTGGTAAAGCGGCCCGTCGCCAATCCGTTCGATGCCGCGGCTCTCTGTGCTGCGTGCCGCAATGCCAAGTTCTCCTGTCGGGTCTTGTTCAAGTTCAAGGGTGATCAGGAACTCGATGGCGTCCCAGTGAACGATGCCCTCGATGACGGCGCGAGTGTTCCGGACGAATTCTGGGTTGAAGATGACCCTATAGGGACGACTACGGCCTGTTGCCACGCGCTGCTGCCATTTCGTTCCCGAGCTGCCGGGCCTCCTCGTCCAGGGGGTCGGCCGTGAGCCAGGCCGTCTCGTATGGGATGTCTTCGCCATACTCCACCAACTGCCAGCCCCTCTCGCGGTGCGAAAAATCTGACACCTCGCGGGCCGTCTTCCCGCGGAAGAACTTGACCACCTCATCCACGGTCCGCGTTTCCTCTTCCGATAAAAAGGCGTCTGGTTTCACGTCGTGTCCGGGATTCACCACGAGGCGTTGTTGGACGCCCGCAAAATACGGGCGCGAGACCAGGCGGGCGCCGCCGCTATCTAGAAGCACCCGCCGTTGTGGCAGCATCTCGCGTGGGGCAGGCCCTTCCGGCAGTTTCTGGTACCGCGCGCCGGTTATGGGGCTGCCTAGCACCCGGAAGGCGTAGAAGTCCGCGTAGTAAAGGATCTTGTTGAGCTTCACCGCGCCGAACGTGTCGTCATCGGCACACTGGCCGGCAATGTACAACACCAAGTTCCGG
>CAYWBD010000110.1:0-11613 GCA_964456315.1 uncultured Thermoflexus sp. | reverse complement strand
CCTGCTCGGTCACGTAGGCGGCCAGCTCCCCCTTGACCGGCGACGCCGTGCCCTTCTGCGTGGGCACGTAGAACACCGCGCCCGGCAACAACTGCGAAGCCGGCAGGATGATGCGCTGGCCGGCGACCTCCTCGGTCTGCGTCTCTGCTGAGACGACCGTGTAGTCCTCCAGCTGGCCCCCGCCCAAGGAGACTCTTGTCCCGCCGCGCACCTGATAAGAGACATCGGCGGCTATGGACCGGCCGCTGTGGTACATGAAGACGATGTCGTCTTCTGTTTTGAACTTGTTGTGGGGCACGTCCCTTGGCACTGCCGCGAACCGCCCCCACCTCCCGCCAGGGACGAGCGGGTGGTCCATGCTGTGGCCGGAGATGTTTGACGCGAGGTTCACGACGACCGGCGGCGGACGGAAAAGCAGCTTTTCCGTCCAGGCGCCTGCATCATGCGAGTAGGAGTTGATCCCCGACGCCGTTTCCACAAGTACCCGCGGCGAGTCTTTGTCCAGGTACATCCAGACCCATTTCTGGAGGCCGGTGCGGTTGTCAATGTTCCGCATTGGGTAGGACGCCACGAGAGCCGGGTAGGACACCCCGAGCAGACGGTTGACGGCCAGCAGGTCCCGCCCACCGATGACGACGCTCTCCCTCCCCTTTATACGGGCGACGACCGGGTAGCCTGAGGTGGCGGCCGCCGCTGCCACTTTCTGTTTGACGTCAGCTTCTGCCGCCGGGTTCTCGTTGAATGCGACCTCCGCTGACTTCAGGTAGGCCTTGAGTTCATCGCAGACCTTGCAGTTTTGCTCGGTGAACAGGAGCACAGAGTCGAATGCAGGCGTCTCTTTCGGGATGAACTGGTAGTAGACCTGCGCCTCTGCCGCGTTGGCGCCGCCAGTGGCGCTGTTGAACACCATGTGGAAGTTGCCGGCAGCGTCGAAGTCACCTTTGAACGACAGCTCCGAAATGCGAGCCTTGATGTCGGAATACAGCGCAGCCGGCGCAGGAGCGCCAAGCAATTTGGTGGTCTCGCCCTCCAGCCGGTAGACAGCGCCGCGGATGAAGTCAACAATGTGGACGTTGCCGTCGGCGTCGAACCGGAGCTCCTCGAGCGGCGAGTTCCCAGATGTAATACCGCTGGTGTAAGGCACCGCTTCGAACTGACCGGCCTGCTTCATCGTGCGACCGTCGTCTTCGGAGATCAGGATCGTCCTCTTCGGGGAGGGAGGTCTGCCGCCGCGGTTCGGGATGAACAGGAAGTACATCTTCTTCCCGACGCTGCCCTGGTAGTCTCCCGTCAGCCCGCCGAGCGGTGATGTCACCTTGGTCGCGCCAAAGCTCCCCGGCGAAAGGACAAACGTCTCGTCCGTCCGCTGCGCTTCAGTGCTCTGAAGGTCCTCGGGTGACGCGCCCCATCGGCTCAGTGCCTTGGCCGTACCGACGGTGGTGTACCGCGGGTCGGATGACCGTTCCTGTGTTTCAAGCTTGAACCGGTCCTCGACTGCCTTGCCAGTCGATTGGGCTATGCGCTGGAGCTGGAGCCGCAGAGGATCCCAGTGGTCGAATACTCTCACTATTTGCTGCGGTATATCGAACGAGGTTTTCGTGTACATGATGACAATCCCGCCTTCTTCGCGCGGGATCAGAGTCGGCCCGAAATATGACACCGAGCGACGTTCGTTGTAATACACCTTCATGGTGTGCTTGCTGGGGTAGTCGCCCTTGGCGACCTCGTCGGGGGTGCGGAAGTATTCGCGGTCTTCGAACTCTTCACTCAACCAGCCCCGTATCGTGTAAGTGTCCTCGACTGAGAATATGACTGACCATGAGACGCCTTTGTTGGTCGACATGGCCACAGACCGCCGCACATAGGAGCGCAGCTCCTCGGTTTGGATATCCAGAGGCAGAATGCCGACGTTGTAAAGGTCGTCGCTATGCTTGAGGCCCTTCTGAACGGTGTTTGAGAATGTGACGTAGTAATTGCCTTCTTTGTCCTGCACGAAGTCACCGATCGCGAAATTCCCGCGTGGGTCAATGTTTCCCGCCGCAGTAAGGAACGTGGAGGCACGGGCCCATACGTACGATGCGGTGACGGGCGAGGAGGTGAGGGGCACGGCAGCCTTGAACTCAGCGCCGTCTTTCACCGCGATCGTCGTCCCGTGCGTGTTGAACCCAGTCTTCTCAACTCGCAGCAGGTAAGTCCCCGGCGCCACTTTGGCGGTAACCGGGGTGCTGCCGATGTGGATGCCGTCCAGAAAGACCAATGCGGCCGCGGGCGTGGACGTGATGTTGACCGACCCGCTGTTCGGCGGCGCCATGGTCTCGTCCCATGCCAGCGCCAGCGAATCAATGAACTCGGTAAGTGACGCCGCGGTGGCGCAGGCCGACACCGTGCCGCCGCCAGGCGACAGGGTGATCTCACAGCCTGCCGCTGCCACCGGCGCGGGACTGGCGATGACGCCGCTGCCTGCGCCGAGGGCCAGGAGCAGTACGAGGAGCAGGCAGCGCTTCATTGCGGGCCTTTCGGGTTGACTGCTGCAGCGTGGCGCGCGGCGTTGCCGATCAGGTGGATCGTCGCTCCCGTGGCTGAGATCTGTCGGAGCGCGGCAACGTCCAGCTCACGGCTATCGTCAATTACAAACACGACCAGGTAGCGGCCCAGCCGCTCTGCAGTGGCCTGCCCGTATGCAACCGGGTCAACATTGCCAAGGCGCAGCGTGATGTCGTCAACCCAGGTGCGCTCGGCTGCGGTCAACGAGGTCGCTGAGGTCACCAGCAACGCCATGCTTGCAGGCTCACCCGGCGCCTCGGGCCGGGTAGACGGGGGAGGGGTTGGCGTCGGACCAGGCGTGGGCGTGCCGGCGCGTGCTGGTACCGCCGTCGCGCCAGCTGCCGGGCTGACTGTCCCTGCGCCCGGAGTCCGGCCCGGCGCGGGAGTCGCCCCCGGCAACACCGTCGCGCCTGCGGTGCTCCCGGCCGGCGGCTGCCCGGTCGCACCCGCTGCGGGCGTGGGTTCGCCCTTCGACTTGCCGCCGCACGCCAACACGGCGATTGCAAGGGCGGCGATAACTATCGAGATCGTAGCGGCGCGTGAAAAGATGAGCCGAGTCTCCTGCCTGGGAGCACAACCGACCGGCCGTTGAGCAGCCGGGAGCGTACACGATAATACGTACGCCTCGCAGCGCGCCACAGATTGCGGGCCCAGGCGCCGTGCGGCCCGTGACTCGACCCGACAGGCTCACCGCCTGACCGGCGTCAACCAGCAGTTCGACGTAGCCGTCCGCGCCCAGTCGGGCCATCGCACCGTTCGGGTTCGGCAGTACCATGCTCTGCCGTGCGCCCACCCACCCACCAGTTCTTCTCCCTCGACGAATACCGCGGTCGCCTTTCGGCCCTCCGCGCACGCATGGCGGAGCGCGGGCTGGACGCGCTTGTACTCCACACGCCGGAGAACATTTATTACCTGAGCGGCTACCACACGCCGGGCTACTACTGGCACATGGCGCTTGTCGTCCCGCTCAACGGCGAGCCGGTCCTCATCCCGCCGCCTCACGAGGAGTCAGTCGTCCGGGCGTTCTCGTGGGTAGACGACTACCGGCTGTTCCGCGACACAGCAGACTGGGCCGCCGCGACCAGGGACACGCTGGTCTCCATGGGTCTTGGCCGCGCCCGCGTCGTGCTGGAGCACGGCTCATGGTTCCTCACGACGGCCGTGTATCTGCGCCTCGCCGCTCTGATGCCGGACTCCATATTCCCGGACGGCTCCGGCCTGGTCGAACAGGGGCGCATGATCAAGTCGGCGCCGGAGGTCGAGTACATCCGGCAAGCGGCGCGGGCTGCTGAGGCAGGGATGAGCGCGGGCATCGCCGCCTGCCGCGACGGCGCCACAGAGGCCGAGGTTGCCGTGGCCGCACAAGGCGCGCAAATGCTCGCAGGCAGCGAGTACACCGGCCTCCCGATGTTCATCACGTCAGGGCTCAGGTCACTGCTCGTCCACGCCACGTGGTCCGAGAAGCGCATCGACCGCGGCGAGGTCGTGTTCCTTGAGGTCCCCGGTTCGGTCAACCGCTACCACGCCGCGCTGACGCGCTGCGTGTTCGTCGGCGACCCGCCCGACCTGCTCCTGCGGAGCGTCGAGGTCAACACCGACGCGCTGCTACTGGCCAAGTCTGTGATCAAGCCCGGCGTCCGCGCCTGCGACGTCTTCGAAGTGGCGCGGGCGCGCATAGACGGCGCCAATATCGGCTACAAGCAGGGCAGGCGAGTGGCGTACGCCATCGGTATCGCGTTCCCGCCCGGCTGGGACGAGGGCCACATCATCTCGATCAACGTGAACGAGACCCGGCCGCTAGAGCCAGGCATGGTGTTCCACCTGATAACGACCATGCGGCTGCAGGGCCTGGGCGCCATCGGGTGCAGCGACACCGTCCTGGTGACGGCAGACGGCTGCGAGACTCTCACCAGCGCCATCCCGCCCGGCCTGCGGCTCAGGTGACCTCTTCGAAGATCTCCGTGTGGTGCGTCTTGGCCAGAGTCGGGTAGATGCGGTCGAACACAGACGTGATCGCAGCCGTCTTGCGCACGGCGTCCCGCGACGCCTCATAGTCGGTGATCGACTTCCAGCGCTGCTCGGTGTAAATGACACCGTGGTCCCCAGCCCAACCGCGCAAGACGCGGGGCTGGTCGAACCCGGCGGCCTTCATAGCTACTCCGGACTCTTTGATGAGGGCGAGCATCTTCCCGCCCTCGCCGGCCTTAGGGGTGTACGTGCGCCTGATAATGATCACGTGACGTGACTCCCTGTTGTGCTACAACCTGTTGCCGGGAGTGGATTGTAGCTCCGGGCAGCCTCGTGCCTCGCCTGTTACGCCCGCGGGGCGCACGGGCTACACTCACCCCGCCTCGTCCTGCCGCGCATGGGAGTCACCGATGTACGACATCCTGATCAAAAATGGCAGCCTGATCGACGGCACCGGCGCGCCTGCGTTCTCCGCAGATGTCGGGATAACCGGCGACCAGGTCGTGGCCGTCGGCAGGCTGGACGGCGAGGCGCGCCGTACGATCGACGCTACGGGGCGGATCGTGTCACCGGGCTTCATAGACCTCCACACGCACTCTGACTTTCAGTTCTTCGTCGACCCGGCCGCGGACAGCAAGACCACCCAGGGCGTGACGCTGGAACTTGTAGGCAACTGCGGCATCAGCTTCTGCGGGCCGCTGGCGGGGATGGCGCGGGAGGACCTGGACACCCGGCTGGCCTGGTACGACACGGCCTGGAAGCCTTCCTGGACCAGCTTCGCTGGCTATATGGAGGCGCTGGGCAAGACCCGGCTACCACTCAACGTGGCTACGCAGGTAGGCCACGGGACCGTCCGCAAGGCGGTGCTTGGGATGGACACTCGCGCACCTGACGCCGGCGAGCAGAAACGCATGCAGGCGCTGGTGGGCGAAGCTCTGGACGCCGGCGCTCTGGGGTTCTCGACCGGCCTCTCGATGGCCCCTGGCGTGTACTCGATGACGCCCGAGGTCATCGGCCTGGCGAAAGAGGCTGGCAAGCGGGGATTGCTCTACTCGACGCACGCCCGAGACTCCGGCGACGAGGGCGCAGGCCTGTTTGTGGCCTTCGAGGAGGCCCTCGAAATCGGCCGGCGCGCAGAGGTGCGGGTCCAGTTCTCGCACATCAAATGCAACGGCTCGACCCGCGGCAAGGCCGGCAAGATGCTGGCCCGCCTTGAAGAGGCCCGGTCTGAGGGCGTTGACGTGGCCGCAGATGTCTACCCCTACATCGCAGCCAGCGGCCCAATGAGCGGCAACGTGTACCCGCGCTGGGCTATCGAAGGCGGCCGCGAAAGGGCCCTGGAACGGGCGAAGGACGCTGACCTGCGCGCCGAGATCAGGGCGCACCTCGACGACCGCATCGCCAGCATCGGCAGCCCGGACAGGGTCACCGTCGCTGCGTTCCCGCCAGAGCGTCGCTATGAAGGCATGACCGTCAGCGAAGTCGCCGGCAAGATGGGTTGCCAGCCCTCAGAGGCCCTTGTCCGCCTGTTCGAGCGTTACGACACCCAGCTCATCATCGCTGGCATGGCCCAGCCGGACCTCGAGGCGTTCTCGGCGCACCCGCAGGTCGCGGTCGGCTCTGACGGCAGCTCACTGCGCGCCACCGGGCCGCTATCGGCGGGGAACCCGCACCCGCGCAGCTACGGCACGTTTCCGCGGTTCTTCGCCGAGTTTGTCCGGGGCAGGAAACTCCTGAGCCTGGAGGAGGCCGTGCGCAAGATGACGGCGCTCCCCGCTGACCGGTTGGGCCTGTCACGGCGGGGGCGGCTCACGCCTGGCAGCTTCGCAGACGTGGTGATCTTCGACCCGGCCACTGTCTCCGACAGGGCCACGTTCCCGCAGCCACACAAGTACTCCGTGGGGATCGACCACGTCCTGGTCAATGGCAAGCTGGCAGTCGAGTCCGGCAAGCCAACCGGGGCCGCGCCCGGGAGAGTTGTACGCGCGGCCTCCGGATGACCCGCCGCAACCGGGCGGCCCGGATCACCCGGCTAATATGGAGGGGTATGGGGGTACGGAGGAAGCAATGAAACCTGTTCGAGCCGACGAGGTGGCGGTCCGATTGAATGTCGAGCGCCTCGAGACGGGCGACTACCTGGCTACCAGTCCAGACGTGCCCGGCTTGATAGCCGAAGGCCGAAGCGTCGTGGAGGCGGTCGAAATCGCACAGGGCCTGGTGCGCAAGATCGTAGAGTCCTGCATAGAGCACGGGGACCCGGTGCCACCGGCCCTCGAAAAGTTACGCGAAGCACCTGAGCGCATCGAGCTTGTTGTTCCCGTCGGGCTTCGCTAGTGGGCCGCCTGGCCGGTTTCAAGTACCGGGATGTCGCACGGAAGCCCCACACCTTCGGATTTGTGTTTGATCGCCATGGCCCGGGTAGCCATGAGATCTGGCGGAACACCCGGACAGGCCGCAAGTGACTCTCCCGCATCACGCACGCGATATGGCCGAAGGAACTTTGAGAGCGGTCCTGAGGGAAGCGGGGATCGAAGTCGAGGCGTTCTTGCGGGCGTAAGTGCGCCCAAGGCCCACTCGTCCCGGGCCTTCCTAGGGATCCAGGCGCCCCGGCAGCAGCTGCGTGCGTCAGGTCCGCGGCTTGCCAGCCGGGGTCGTTTCCTTCGGCTCGCTCGACCCGTTGGCGCCGGGCCCGCGCCTTGCCTCCGGCTTGGGCCGGGCCCGCGCCGGCCGCACAAGTGTGAACAGCCGGTCCGCCTTCATGTCCTTCGACAACGGCTCCCCGCTGTGCCGGATGAACCCGTGCAGTCGCGGCACCAGCAGGTCTGCCTGGCGGACGCGCCCCTTGTCCTCAAACGGGATGTCCAGGACCTCAAGAAACTCGGGGCTGTACTCCCGCAGCACGCCCACGTACTCGGCTACCTGGCCGTCCTTGCCGCCGACTTCCAGCACCACGATCCTGCCGATGTGCTTCTCAAGCGTCGGGTCATAGACATTGCCGAACGACTCGATCACTTCGGCTCCGGCGCGGCTGACGGACTTCTGCTGCGAAGAGAGCGCCGCCCCGGACGCGCCTTTGCCCAGCCGCATCGTCGAGGAGGCCACGCTGACCGCCTCAGCCACAGCGTCCTTGGTCGTGTTAAACACGTTCCGGAGCCGGCGGCGCAGCCTCCTGACTGGCCCGGGGTGGAACGAGCGGGCCAGGACCCGGTCGCGCCTCTGGGCTTCGGCAGGCGAGAGCTCATCGTTGAAGCGGATGATCACGTCGATCAGAGGGAACTCTGCCTTGTAGATGATGGAGCTGGTCTCGATGTGGCCCTGACTGTCAAAGTGGTCTTTGCGGTAGCGCAGCTCCAGCGCGGTCGTCTCAACGTCCAACTGGCCCCAGACCTCCTTGCCGGAAGTCAGCCGCACGGTCGTCATGAAGCCTTCGAAGCTGTGCAGACAGGCGTCTACCCGCACCCCGCGCATGTACGCGCTGATCAGGCCCGCGCCGAGCAGGACCAGCAGCGTTATGACGATGACGTTGTCGAGCATGCGGGGACCCCAGGCCGGTTGCAGGCGAGCTTTTTGTCGCCGCCTGTCGGAAATCCCAACCTTGGTCGCAGATGATACCGCGCGCTGTGGCTCTCACAGTGAGCCGCGTGGCGCGTCGCCATTGACGCCAGGACGTGCTGCCCAGCCGGCGTCTCGCGTCGCCCCAGTTCGAGGTGCGCCTGGGGGCAGCGCGGCCCGACACCCGCGCTACGTGCCGCTCGGTCCAAACCGCTCAGTGTGGACCGAGCCAGAAGGCGCTCCCGCTGCGACCACGGCGTCTGCCGCGGCCTCGACAAACGCCGTCGGGCCACAGATGAACGTCAGCTTCGGGGCGCCCAGGCGGCCCATGCACTCAAGGACCATCTCCCTGTCAACCCGCCGCGCGTAGCCGGGCCAACCCTGCGGCTGCTTGCGGGTGAGGGCGTGGAACAGCTGGACCGACGAATCATTGGCGGCCATGAGGTCCAGCTCTGCCCGGTAGATGACGTCCTCGATGGACCGGGAGGAGTAGAGCAGCAGAGCGTCCGGGGCCGCCTCGTCGCCGCCGCCCGGTCGCTCCGCGCCCTCCAGCAGCGAGGGCAGGTGGCTGCGCCTGTGACGGAGCATCGACATGATCGGCACGATGCCGGAGCCGCCCGCGATAAACAGCACCGGCCCGCCGTCATGTACCGCCCAGGTGAACGGCCCGCCGATGGGCCCACGGACCTCCAGCGCGTCTCCGGGCTGCACGACATCGTGGAAGAACGGCGACACCTCGCCGCCCGGCATGAGCTCGACGGTAAGATCGAACGTCTCTGTCGCCTCGGGCGCGGTTGCGACCGAGTAGCTGCGCTGCGCCTGGTAGCCGTCCGGGGCGGTCAGGCGGACGTCGAAGTGCTGGCCCGGCTTGAACGGCCTCCACTCGGCAGGCCTTAGCTTGAACGTCTTGGCGCGGTAGGTCTCGGCCACAACGCTCACGACGGTGGCCTGCTGCCAGCCTAGTCGGGCAGGGCGCGCTGGTACCGTCAGGGTCATCGTCGGTTCATCCCACGAGTATGGGCACGATGCACCGTGCCCATACCGCACCGTTGACATTCAGGCTACGGCTAGTCGCTCCAGTAGCGCTGTTCCTTCCACGGGTCCCCGTAGATGTGGTACCCGTAAGCCTCCCAGAAGCCCGGGGCGTCCTCTGGCATGAAGCGCAGCCCCCGCACCCACTTCGCTGACTTCCAGAAGTACAGGTGAGGCACCAGCAGGCGCGCGGGACCGCCATGCTCCGCGGTCAGCTGGTCGCCATCGAACTCATGCGTCACCATGCCCCTGCCGTTCGTCAGGTCCGCGAGAGGCACGTTGGTCGTGTAGCCGCCCTCGCAGAAAGCCATCACGTAGCCATCCGTGGGCTGGTAGTTCGCGGCCTTCAGCAGGGCGTCAATGGTCACACCCTTCCAGTGGGTGTCCAGTTTGGTCCACTTGGTGACGCAGTGGATGTCGGTCGTGATCTCGGTCTGAGGGAGCGACAGGAACTGCTGCCAGTCCCACTGCGCGAGCTTCTGACCCTTGGCGTCTTCAAGGGAAAACGCCCACGTGTCGAGCTTCGTCCTGGGCGTTGGGCCTGCGGAGAGGACGGGGAACCCCGACTCCAGATACTGGCCCGGGGGCAGACGGCCGGAGGTGTCGGTGCGCTTCTTGCCGAGGAATCCACGCGTGAGCAAATGTCCCTCCAGGTTGTTCAGCGGCGCTCGCGGGGTCAGACCGCGGGCATTGTAACTGCGGCACGATTGGACCCGTTTCGCCGCCGCCGGGGTGTTGTCGACGGACCGGGCAGTCTGCCGCGGCTGGCCTGCGCCGCGCGGGCCGGTCAAGAAGTGAGACGCGACAGCCGCCAGATCGGCGCGGCGCAGCTGGGCAACTCCTTACAGAACCGTGAACTTAGCCCTCGACGCCGCGTCCACATCGACGGGCAACCTCATCGCCCGTGTGTGCCTGCCGGCCACCCCGATGCCCGACAAAGCCGCCGGCTCGCATCGCCCGGCAGTGTGATGATTTTCACAAACTCCTCACTGCCCGCCGGAACGCCTCACGTCCCCATCACCGCGGCGACCGCACGCTCGACCGATGGCCCAGGTGGACGCCAGGGTGCTCTGGCGACGGCCGGGCTGGAGGGCGTACAGGAATGTTGGACCGCACGCTGTTCAAGAACCCGGTGGGGACGCTGGTGTTTGGCGCGTCCGGGAGCCTGCTCATCGCGGCCGTCGTCGTGGCGGCCCTGTGGCTTAGCGGCAACTACGGTGGCAAGGCCGCCGTGGCAGAGGTGGCGCGGGAGTACACGCTTGAGGTCGTCCCGGCGGACATCGAGTATGGCGGCGGCGCAGTCTGGCACGCCTGGACCTATAACGGCACCGTGCCGGGGACGACCATCCGGGTCAAGGTAGGCGAGCTGTTGCGGGTGCGGGTCATCAACAAGCTCGAGATCGTGCACAGCTTCCATACGCATCTGACCAACTACGAGTTCAAGTACGACGGCTCGCAGGCCAACACCATCGCCAACGACGGCGCCGGTGCGATGATCCCGCCCGGTGGGGAGTACACCTACGAGTTCCGGCCTACTACGGCCGGCATCTTCTACTACCACTGCCACTCCGCCGACGGAGGGCACCACATCACTGACCACATCCACCAGGGCCTTTACGGCGCCATCATCGTTGAAGACCCCGACGCGCCGCCGATGCGCGAAGAAGTCCTGTTCATGAGCGAGTCCGGGTTCGACCGCGACGGCAACGCTCCTGTCTTCATCATGAACGGCCTCGGGCTCCCCGGCGGCGAGCCCGTGCTGGAAAAGCTTTACAAAGAAGAGGGTTTCGCTGCCGTCGCCGCGCAGCTCAATAAGACCGTCCCGGCGTTCAACATGACGGTCAACTCGCCGATCAAACTCCATGTCATCAACATCGGCGACCAGATCCACTCCTTTCATATGCACTCGGCCACCCACGTCTCGCTGGCCACGCTGAGCGGCAGGCCGTGGCCGGCGAACGTCGTGCCACTGGTGCCAGGCCAGGCTGACACGCTCCTGGTCAACTTCACCAACCCCGGCCTGTGGCTGTTTCATTGCCACGTGGTCGCACATGCCGACGGTGGGATGATTGGCATCTTCAACGTGACGCCGGCCACCCCGAGCTGAACGGCCCCCGGCGCCGGCAGGGCCCAGTCTGATCGCCACCTCACCAGTTCGCCAGGAGGCTTACCTGGGTCTGCCCGGCCGCGTTACTGTTGGTGCCGCGAATCAGCCGGCCCATGACGGGGCCGGCGCGGAGGCAACAGATGAGACTCAAAGACAAAGTCGCCATCATCACTGGTTCGGGAGCGGGCATCGGCCGCGCCACGGCGGAGCTGTTCGCCAGGGAGGGCGCACGGCTGGTCATCGCCGAGGTCGATGAAAAGGGCGGTCGTGAGACCGCTGCCATCGTCAACAAAGCGGGCGGCAAGGCAACGTACGTGCACACCGACGTCGCCTCACGCAAGAGCGTTGCCGCCATGGTGGACGCGGCTGTCGGCGCCTACGGGGGCGTCAACGTCCTGGTCAACAACGCC
>CAYWBD010000109.1:0-6242 GCA_964456315.1 uncultured Thermoflexus sp. | reverse complement strand
TGACATCGGGTAGCTCGCCGACAACCACGACCTCGTCGCGGTCGGCGGAAATCTCCGGCTTGGACTTGAACCATTCGCTGGGGATCCTGCCTGTGAACCAGGCCACGGTCTCGTCTCGGACGTTTGTCATCGGTTTAGCTCCTTGTGAATGTAACGGTGTAATCATGTTAGGCTCAACACTTTGATTACGCAAGAGGCAGCCCCGGACCGGTCAGACGACCCGCCGCAACGTCACGACACAGGCAGCGGCGTCTGTAGCCACGCCGGGCTCGTTTCAACCCTGACCTCGTTCACCCACTTGACCCAGTCATAACCGCGCCGGCCAGGCGCGACCAGGCGTAGCGGAGGGCCGTGCCCCGCCGTCAAAGCTTCTCCGCCAACACTGGCCGCCAGGACCATAGACCGCGCATCGTCGATCGGGAAACGCCTGGCGTACCCCGTGGCCGAGACGACGGTCACCGACTTTGCTCCCGGCGGCGCCCCGGCCGCCGCCAGCAGGTCTGCGAGTCTCACACCGGTCCAGCGCTGCGTCGTGTACCACCCGCCTGTGCAGTCGAGGGTCGCCTCGACCGTGGCTGACGGGAGGCCCAGGGCCTGAAAGGCCGCAACGGACAGGCGCGCCGGCGCGGTCACGGAACCAGACAGCTCGATCGTCCAGGCGTCCACGCTGGTGTCTGGGGTTACGTCGTCCAGCCAGGACGTCGATGGGAAGGCGTTGGCTGAAAAGCTCCCGCGCTCGTGCGAACCCGTAAAGCGCCGGTCACGGCCCGGCAGGCGCAGTGCCTGGACAGTCGACTCTGCGCCCCACCACAGCGCCGCGCCGGCTGCGCTTGCACCAAGGAGCCTGAGGAACGTCCGGCGGTCGGCCTCATACCCCACGCGCAGCCCTGCCGAGTACTTCCAGCCGTGCCAGATCAACAGCGGTACAAGGCCGACGCCCGCGTAGTCGTGCCAGCTCAACCCTGTGAGGCCCGCGAACCGCCAGTAGCCGCCGAGGCTCCAGGCAAAGCCCAGGCCGAGCGTCGCCAGCAGGATGGCCGACAACAGGAGCGCGGCTCGTCGTGGCCGGGCCGCGGCGCGGCGGCGCAGCGAGCGCAACGCCAGGGCCGTTTTCCACCCGAGCAGCGCCACAATCGCGAACGCCCCGGCGAGGTGCGCCTTCAGGACGAACGCCTTCCCCTCAGAGCCGACAGCTAATCCAGCCGCGCCCGTAACGAGCTCAGCCAGGATCAGGACGAACAGCAGGCCGTTGACCCAGCGGTAGGGCATAGTCGGTTTCGACGCACCTGCCCGGTGTTACGGGCGTGACGGTCCGGCCGATGCGTGTGCGCCTGTTCCCGGCCGCCCCCTATGCGGGCCAGGCGAAGTTGGTCTCGAACTCCGGCTTCCCCTTCACGTCGACCCGCACCCGGTACAGCTCGCCGCCGCGATGGGCCCTGAAGTCGTACCCGCGTGGCTCCAGGCCGGATGGAGGGCTGCCAGCCCCGATGCCTGCGGTCGTGACATAAAGGTCTTGCAGGTCAGCGCCTCCAAACATGGCGCTGGCGGTCTGTGTCGCAGGGAAGCGGATGCGGCGTTCCTCTTTCCCATCAGGGTCGAAACGGATCACGCAGCCCCCACCCCACGTGGCGGTCCAGACGTGGTCCTCGGCGTCGACTGTCATGCCGTCCGGGACACCCTCGGTCGTTGGAAGCTTCACGAACACCTTCCGGCCGGACAGCGCATGGGTGGCGGGGTTGTAGTTGTAGCGGTAGATCGTCCGGAGCGCAGAGTCGGTGTGATAGAACGCCCGCAGGTCCGATGTAAACCCCATCCCGTTGGACACGCCGACGCCCTCGGCGATCGTTTCTACCCGGCCGTCCGGCCGGAAGCGGTACAGCTTTCCGGAAGGGTCGCCATCGTAATAGGAGCCTGCGTACAGAGAGCCGTCCGGGCCGGCCTTGCAGTCATTGAACTGGTACTTGCTCCTGGGGCCGGGATCATGGTGGAGCCACTTCCAGTCCCTGTCTGACCGCCACAGCATCACCCCCTCCCAGGTGCCCAGGGCCAGTCCGCCCTGCTTATTGACCGCCAGCCCGCCAACGAACACCCCGCTGTGTATCTGCTTGTTCTCCTTCTTCGATGGCGTGTACTGGAACACGCGGCCCGTGCGGATATCGGACCAGTAGAGACGGCCGGTCTTGCCGTCCCAGACTGGGCCTTCTCCGACAACTGCCTGCACGTCTGCGATCATTTCGATGTTCTGGCGCATCACCGGCCTCCTGGAGAACCGACAACCCCCTGCGGGCGGAGGGGATGTTACAGCGACGCTGACTGCGCTGTGCGTCGCCAGGACAGCCTGCCTGGGCCTACTGACGCGCGATCTGAGCCTGTCGCACCACCCTCGTCGCCTGACCCGCATCGCCGGCAGGGGTATATTCAGTGCCCGTACGTGGCATTGAGCTTCAGTGCTCCGGGACCGGCAGTCTCTTGAGGCCATCCGGAATACTTCGTCTTGAACTTGATTCAGGATCTCGTTCTGAGTTCAAGGGCGGAATCTCTGGATGACCGCTAGCCGCCCGGCTCGCGGGACTCGGAGGGCCATGGTGAAACGGACTGCCGCGGTGCTTATGGTCCTCGTCGGCCTCGTCGGGCTGCTGCTGGTCGCGTCCGGCGGCGCTGCACGGGCAGACGGCCCTCGGCAGGACGTCCCGGCAACTCCCGGCCCTCAGACCTCAGGCGACGACGGTGACGGCCGGGACGATGATGACGATGAGCTGCGGGACCGCGCTGTCGTCTTTGACACGTTCGACGGGCCGGCCTCGGGCCTCACCGCTCATGTCCCGGGGAAGCACGCGCCCGGCGGCGCATGGCGCGCAGTGTCGGGGGACTGGTTGGTGCGCAGCGGCTCCGTTAGCGATCAGTTTGCTCAAGGCATCTCGTACACCGCTTCGATTGACCCGGGCGCCCCAAGGTTTGATGTCAGCGTCGATGTGACCTGGCACGAGTCAACCCTGGCAGGCCTTGCGTTCCGGCACAGGGACTCTGCCAACTACTTAGCCTTCACGTACGACGGCCGCGACCTTGCGCTGACCAAGACGCTCGATTCCGCGGTCACCGTGCTGGCGCGCCATGTGTTCAACTGGGACGACGGCCGGTCCCGCAAGATGCGGGTAAAGATCGACGCCAACGGCATCGAGGCGTCCGTGTCCGGTGATAACGGAGTGCTGCGGTCCGTCGATCAGTCCCTGGCCGGGGAGACCGCCCTGGGCCTGCTCTTCAGGCGCGACAACGCTGCTGAGTTCCGGGACTTTTCTGTCGTGCCTCTCGGCCCTGCGGTCGTCCCTGGGCAGATCGTCTTCCCGGCTCAGGCTGACGCGCTCGTATTCGACAGGTTCGATGGCGCCGGGCCGTTGTCCGCCCATGCGCCCGACAAGCCCGCCGGCATTGGCTGGGTAGAAGCAGCCGGCGCGTGGACAGTCGCTGGGGGAAGCGTGTCGGAGACCACGGGCACAGAGTGGCTCGACCACCGGGCAGTCATCGATGCCGGGCGTAGCAGCGTGGACATCTACGCACGCCTGACCACGGGGTCGTCCGGACGTGCAGGCATCGTGTTCAGGTACGTAGACGAACAGAACTGGTACATGGCCTGGCGGCATGAGACCTATGTGCTGGTCGGCAAAAGGACCGCGGGCGAGTTCACGCTCCTTAGGATCGCCACGTTCGACTGGGGTGCGCCCGGCACGTCGCACACGCTGCGAGTGCGGTCTGACCCCGAATCGGTCCACGTTTTCATCGACGGCCCTCTGCCGGTCTTCTCGCTCGCCGCCGCAGAACTGGGCGGGGCCACGAAAGTAGGGCTGTTCTCCAGGTCCTTGGGAGCGGGCGCATTCGACCAGTTCGCGGTCACAGTCGCCGGGCCGAGGCCGCAGCCGCCCTATGGCGTCTCAGGGCTGCCGTCGGCAGCCGCGGGCCAGGTGGACCAGGACTCTGCCCAGCCACCTGCAAATGGCGTGTTGCTGCTCGACACATTCACCAGCCTGCCTTGGACCCCGCTGACCGCGCACCGGCCAGACATCGCGCCGCCGGACGCAGGGTGGGAGTGGGAAGGCGGTATCTGGTACGCCCATGCGAACAAGGCCCGAGAGTATTCAGGCGGCCTGACGGACCAGCGCGCGGTCATCGAGACCGGCGTGGACCAGAGTTTCGTGTCGGCCCGGCTCAACTGGGAGCCGGGGACGCGCGCCGGCATCGTTTTTCGCTATCACAACGAAGGAAACTGGGCGATGGCTTGGCGGTCAAGCTCCGGTGATCTCGTGGCCGGGATCAGCGTCTCGGGCGAGTTCAGGGAGGTCGCGCGGGTCGCGACATCCTGGGAGCCCGGCAAGACGCGCCGACTGGGGGCCCAGGTCATCGGAGATACGGCAACTTTGTACCTCGACAGCGAGCCCCTGGCCAGCTTTGATGTATCGCAGCTGACGGGCGCGACCGGCGCAGGCCTCTTCTCCCGCACCGAGACGCCGCCGACCTTCGACAACTTCTCAGTCTCCGCCCTGCCGTAGTCATCGCACTTCCGTAATCTACGACCTACCGTAGTCCCCGCGCTGCAACAGTGTCCAAGCTGCCGTAACAGGGCGCCGGCCCATCGGGCGGGAGCAATCCCCGCTCCCAGCGGGACAGGGTGCGGGTGAGGGAGAAGCCTGGTGGTGAGCAGCACCGTTTCATAGCCCCATCGCGATCAGTTCACGGCCATCGGCCAGTTACAGCCAGTATCATCAGAAACTGGACAGGTTGCCGCTGGGGGAGTGGCGGAATGGCAGACGCGCATGCCTTAGGAGCATGTGCCGAAAGGCGTCAGGGTTCGACTCCCTGCTCCCCCACCACGCAGCGGCAGGCAGCAACGGTTCCAGTGGCCCGTCATCCGGCCCGTGCGTACCGTGCGCCAGCCTCGATTACCGGGCCAAGCTCTCCCCCGTAAGGGATCAGCACAGGCAGCGTGGCCCCTGCCAGGACAGTCTGTCGGATGGCTTCGACCGTCCGTTCCGCCGGCCCTGCCGCAACAAACGTGCTCGTCATCTCTGGCGACATCGCCAGCTTGCCCGCCTCCCAGTCGCCCCTCTCCCACGACGTCCGGACTCGGTCGACGCGTTCAGCGTCCCAGCCCAGGCGGTGGACGGTGTCGGCGTCCAGGAGTGACACCGACTTGGCAGCCCAGCCGAGCGCGTTCTGGTTGAGCGGACCAGTCCCTGTCACGGAGCACAGCACCAGCTTGACCACCTCCAGGTCCGCCGAGCCACGCCCAGCTGCAGCCGCGGCGTCCCGGAAAGAGCTCAAGCGCGCGGGCATGAAATCCCGGATTGCCTCCATCTCCAGGAGCAGGCCGTCGGCGATCTCACCTGCTAGGCGCGTCATCTTGGGCCCGACTGCGCCCATGTAGATCGGCACAGGCACGTCTGACGGCAAGATCGGCCGCTCAAACCACGGGCGCGCGACCATCAGGCCCCGGGAGGCCGCGCCCCACGGCGCGTCCCCGCCTGCCAGCAGCGAACGCAGCGCCGTAACGGTCGCCCGCATCGTCCGCAGTGAAGACGCGGCTCCCCAGCCGGGGCCGTCCGTAGACATCGGCTCCCAGCCGGCCGCAAGGCCCACGCCGAGGACCAGGCGGCCTGGGGCGATCTCACGGAGCGTGTTGAACGTCATCGCCGTAAGCACGGGGTGCCGCGTCGTCGCGCCGACCAGGCACGTGCCCAGCCGGACGCGGCTGGTGTTCAGGGCCAGGGCCGTCAGGACAGTTATGGCGTCGCGCCCGGTCCAGGAGTCCTCGGCGACCCACACCGAGTCGTAGCCCGCGGCTTCGGCACGCTGCGCAGCCTCGACCATCTGCCCGACCGCATATGGCTGGCCGGTGAAACAGAGCCCGATGCGGTGCATGCGACTCTCCCCAAGGACCGCCAGCCGCGCGCGGGCACGCGACGGTTACCCGGCTATGCCCTGCAACTGGCCGTGACTTCCACTATCCTGTCGCTGCCCGACGGCAGGAGCGGCGCTCGCACAGCATAGCCGGGCTGGAGGTTGATGCAATGCCAAAGATCTCAGGCGGTGAGGCCCTCGCCAGGACGCTCGTCAGGGAGGGGGTCGAGGTCGTGTTCGGCCTGCCTGGCGTGCAGATGTACGGGATCATCGCCGGGCTGCGCGACACCGCGGGCATCAGGATGATCACCACCCGTCACGAGGGCGCCACTACCTACATGGCCGACGGCTAT
>CAYWBD010000108.1:0-1614 GCA_964456315.1 uncultured Thermoflexus sp. | reverse complement strand
CATGTGCGCGGACGCGGCGGCCCGGCGTCGTCCGGCGAGGCGGCCGACGGGGCCTTTCTCGCGGCGCTACTAGAAGCCCGGGCGGGCTCGTTGGACCAGGCCGTGCAGCGGTTCGACTCGTTGCTGACGATACTGCGCCATGTGAGGCACCAGTCAAAGCTGGCCTGGTCGCTTGCTGAGTACGCGCCCGTGCTCGAGCGGCGGGCCCGGGGCGACGACACGCAGAAAGCGCTGGCGCTTCAGATTGAGGCCCTTGCGACTGCGCGTGAATTGGGGATGACGCTCCTGGCCGGGCGCATCTTGGAGCATGCCGGCTGACCGGCCGGTCAGCCGGCATGCTCCGTATCAGTTCGCCCTTCGACGGGCCCAGCGCGAACTGCCGCCGTCACCGGGCGCACGCCGGAACGCGCCCGCGCCCGGCAGGGGCAGGCCTCGACGGTCACGCCGGAATTGCCCGCAGCGGCTACAGAATGAACCGCTCGATCGCCTCGGCGACCCCGTCTTCGCCAACAGACCCGACTGTGTGCGCCGCGGCGGCCCTGACCTCGGGCCGGGCATGGCCCATCGCCACAGCGGTCCCGACCGCGGCGAACATAGGCAGGTCGTTGTGGCTGTCACCGACTGCGATAGCCCCCCGCAGGTCCACCCCGGACACGCCGGCGAAGTAGCGCGCACCGTAGCCCTTGGACGCTTCCGACTCCGAGAAGTTTGCGTACCAGAACGTGCCCCGGGCGTCGGTCGAGGCCACACCGAGCACCCCGGCCCCGTCAAGGTCTGCCAGGAGGCGCTCACAGGTGGCGCGGTCGTTGGCGTGCGCTGCGATCACTGTGACGCGCCACTCGGTGAACTCGGACGCCGACCGGGCGACGCGACCGGCGTCTACCGCGTAATACTTCAGCCTGCGCGCTTCCAGATGTTCCACAACACGCCGCGCTGCGGCCGCTGACATGGGCTTCTCGTGCAGCGTGCGGCCAGTCACAGGGTCGATGATGCGCGCGCCGTTGTCGGCAACCTGCGGGCAACTGAGGCCGAGGAGGCGGGCGAAGTGCGAGACATCGTCCGGCTCCCTGCCCGACGCTATCGCCACAGGGACGAGCTGCGCTGCCGCCCGGACCGCATGCCGGACGCGCACCGAGATGCGGGACTCCTGGTCCAGCAGCGTGCCGTCCAGGTCCAGGAAGAGGGCTGTAGGAGCGAGAACAGATGACTTCATGTGTGATGCGGGCGCATTATGGGGCAGGGTCCAAACACAGGCCGGAGGTTGTCGTTCTGAGCGGAGCGAAGAATCTGCCTCAAATGTCGACGCGTCGGCGCCGGTCCGGGCGTCGTCCCCTGGCGTCAGTTGCGCCGCGGTTTGAACTAGAGGTCATCCAGAAGATCGGTAACTGAGTTGGGAGGTGTCGAAGCGGGCGAGGGCTGGGGGATAGAACGCTGTGGCTGGGACCTGAAGGAGGTTGTCAGTCATGGCGCATGGTGATCTTACCGAATCCGAATGGGAGCTGATCTTCCCGCTGCTCCCGCCCCCGAACAGGAGAGGGCGGCCAAGAGCTAATGACCGCAGGACGATAAACGGCATCCTCTGGGTGATGCGGACAGGGGCACCCTGGAACGACA
>CAYWBD010000107.1:0-2916 GCA_964456315.1 uncultured Thermoflexus sp. | reverse complement strand
CTGGTGGCCGGCTACTTCGGCGGCCATGTGGACGAGTTGATCACGCGCACGGTGGACATGTGGCTCGCCATCCCGTTCATCCTGCTCGCTCTGGTCGTCGTGATCATGTTCGGGCAGAGCTTCAGCGTGTTGATGGCGCTTCTCGCTCTCCTCGCCTGGGTCCCCTTCGTCCGAAACATTAGGGCGGAGACCCTGGTCCTAAAGACCCGTGAGTACGTGGCCCTGGCCAAGATCTCGGGGGCGAGCGCCCCTCGCATCCTGTACAAGCACATCCTCCCCAACGTGCTCAACACCGTGGTGGTGATCGCTACGCTGCGGGTCGGGCAACTCATCCTGACCGAATCGATCCTCAGCTTTCTGGGCGCGGGCATCCCACCACCGACGCCCGCCTGGGGTGTTATGGTCAGCGATGGGCGCAACTACCTGAACGACGCCTGGTGGATCTCCTTCTTTCCCGGCCTGGCGATCCTTCTGGTCGTCTCGGCGTTCAACTTCATCGGCGACTGGCTGCGAGACCGGCTGGACCCGCGGCTCAGTCAGCTCTAGCCGGCGTGACCAGACAGGGAGCGCTCGCTATCCTGGCAGGCGCCCTGCTGCCGGTCCTGTTGGTGGGCTGTCCGCCGGGAGCCGACCCGCCGAACGCGACCTCCAGGCAGTCGATACCTCCCAGTGCCCTTATGGACGGCAAGTTCGAGTCGTACACACAGGACTCAGACGGTACGTGTCTGACCGGGATCATTCAGTGCCCGGTCAACGAAGACGGGTTCCCATCCTGGTCGCCCGATGGTTCACGGGTGGCGTTCCATTCGACGAGGGATGTCAACTACGAGATCTACAGCGTCTCCGCCGACGGTACGGACCCGCGAAACCTGACGGTGAGCTTTTTCCAGGAGATGTTCCCGGTATGGTCGCCGGACAGCTCTTCTCTTCTCTTCACGTCCAACCGGGACGGCAACCTCGACTTGTACCTGCTCCGTCCCGATGGCGTTGCGCCTGTGAATCTCACCAACCAGCCCACCGGTGACAAGCTGCCAACATGGTCGCCGGACGGGTCACGCATAGCGTTTGCGTCGGACCGTGATGGGGACTGGGAGATCTACGTGATGGACGCCGATGGCACGCACCCGCGGAACGCGTCAAACAGCGCCGGATGGGACCAAGGCCCGGCCTGGTCGCCCGACGGGTCCCGGATTGCCTTCACGTCGACCCGCAACGGGGGGGCGGACATCTACGTGATGAACGCCGATGGCTCCGGCCAGACTCGCCTCACTCCTGGCAAAGCCGACGACAGGTCGCCCGCATGGTCGCCGGACGGCTCACTCATTGCTTTCGTGTCGGACCGTGACGGCGACTGGGAAGTCTACGTGATGGATGCGGATGGCCAGCGTCAGCGCAACATCACCGACACCCCGGCGTGGGACCACCAGCCATCGTGGTCGCCGGATGGCGGGTACCTGGCGTTCAGCTCAAACAGGGACGGGAACTGGGAGATTTACGTCGCCGGCGTATCCGGGCTTATTGCAAGGAACGTCACCAGGGACCCGGCGGCGGACGAAGGGCCGGCGTGGTCGCCGGACGGGTCCAGGATCGCTTTCGCTTCTGACCGGAACGGAAGCAGCAAGGTGTACGTGACCGGTCTCGACGACCGTCGTTAGACGGGCGTGCGCGCGGCACGCGCTGCGATAAGGCGACGCCCGCTCCAGCGGCCAGCCCGGGCGCCTGGCGGTTCATGCGGATATCCCCAGTGAGGCCGAGCCTCCTGCGGCTGGCGCTGCTCACCTTGCTGGCGCTGGTAACCGTGATCGTGCTGGGCAAGAGCATGACGGTGGTGATCGGCCTGCTGGCGCTGCAGAGCTGGCCGCCGTTTGTGCGCGTTGTGCGGGCTGAGGTGCTGAGCCTCCGGGAACGAGACTACGTGATGGCGGCCAGGATCTCGGGCGCGTCGGCGGCCAGGATCATGGGGCGGCACCTCCTGCCGGGAGTGATCAACACGGTCATTGTCATCGCCACGCTGCGGGTCGGACAGATCGTGCTGACGGAGGCCATCTTGAGCTTCCTGGGCGCGGGCATATCGCCGCCCAGGCCGGCGTGGGGGTTAATGACCGCCGAAGGTCGCAACTACCTCAACGACGCCTGGTGGATCGCGTTCTTCCCTGGCCTGGCGATCTTCATGCTGGTGGTCTCGCTGAACTTCATCGGCGACTGGTCCCGGGACCGCTTCGACCCCCGCCTGCGCCAGCTACAGTAACGTTGGCGGACTGCAGCGCCCCGACAGCCCGCGAACGCGCCCGTTCGACCTGAGCCTGTCGAAGGGCGAAGTCTGTCCGTGCCACTCCAGCCCTGTTTTCGTGTTTCGACCCTTCGGCTCCGCTCAGGGCAAGCAAGCTCACCACAAACGCGCGCGGGCCAGCCCCGCGCATCGGGACACTCACATGAAAACTGCGCACTTTTATGGCGGCAAGGACATCCGGGTGGCCGATGCGCCCGTGCCGGAGCCGGGGCCGGGTGAGGCGCTCTTACGCATCAGGTCAGCTGGTGTGTGCGGTTCGGACCTGCACAACTACCGGGGCCAGCGCCCGCCGCGCCTGAAGGCGCCGTGGGAGCAAGGGCACGAGCTGGCAGGCGAGGTCGTCAGGGTCGGACCCGGCGTCACCACGCTCACGCCGGGCCAGCGAGTCGCAGTCGAGGGCGAGCACCTCATCGGCTGCGGCAGGTGCCGTGCCTGCAGGGCGGGGCAGAACCACCTCTGCCCGGATGTCGGTCTGAGGGGCGGCGAGCCGCACGGCAGCCACGGCTTTTCGGAGTACGACGTCTGCGCGGCGTCGAACTGCCACGCGCTCCCGGACAGCATTTCCTTCGACCACGCGGCGCTGCTCGACTGCTACGCCTGCGCCGTGCACGCCTTGAACCGCACAC
>CAYWBD010000106.1:0-2704 GCA_964456315.1 uncultured Thermoflexus sp. | reverse complement strand
CGGTCATCAACAAGATCGACATGCCTGCCGCCAACCCGAGTGGGACGAGGCAGGAGATCGAGCAGGCCTTCGGCTTCAAACCGGAAGAGATCTTGCAGGCCTCCGGCAAGACCGGCGAGGGCGTCACCGACATACTGGAGGCCATCGTCGCCCGGGTCAGCCCGCCCGGAGGGGACCCTGTAGCGCCGCTCCGGGCCCTCATTTTCGACTCAAAATACGACCCCTACAAAGGCGTCGTCGCATACGTCCGGATCCAGGACGGCAGGGTCCGGGAAAATGAACGCATACGCCTGCTCAGCACTCGCATCGATGCAGATGTCCTGGAAGTGGGGCACTTCAACCCCCGGCTCACACCGGGCGTTGAGCTTGAAGCGGGCCAGGTCGGGTACGTCGCGACCGGCCTGAAGAACGTCCGCGACTGCCGCGTCGGGGACACCATGACCAGCGCGGCCCGGCCTGCGACCGAGGCCCTTGCCGGCTACAAGCCGCTAAAGCCCATGGTCTTCACCGGGCTTTACCCGGCCGACGGAGAGTCTTTTCCGGCGCTCCGCGAGGCCCTGGAGAAGCTGCAACTCAACGACGCTGCACTGCAGTTCGAGCCGGAATCGTCCGCAGCGCTCGGATTCGGGTTTCGCTGCGGGTTCCTGGGCCTCCTGCACATGGACGTCGTGCAGGAGCGCCTGGAGCGTGAGTTCGGCATGACCCTCATCGCCACCGCGCCCAGCGTGAGCTACGTCGTCCAGCTCACCAGTGGGGGTGAGGTCACGGTTGACAACCCGTCCAAGATGCCTGAGCCGCAGAAGACCGCCGAGGTCCGCGAGCCCTGGGTCAACATCACCGTCATCAGCCCGGCCCGCTTTATCGGGCCGATCATGGAACTGGTGACCGGCCGCCGCGGCGAGTACGTCAAGATGGAGTACCTCCAGCCAGGCTCCCGCCCGGTAGATGGCCAGAGCCCCAACTCGGACGCCCGCGTCCTGCTGGAGTACAACATCCCGCTCGCTGAGATCCTGGTCGATTTCCACGACCAGCTGAAGTCGCGGACCCAGGGCTACGCGTCTATGGACTACTCGCTAATCGGGCACCGCGCCGGCGACTTGGTGAAGCTGGACGTGCTCGTGAACTTTGAGGCCGTGGATGCTCTCTCGCTGGTGCTGCACCGGTCAAACGCGGCGGGGCAGGGCAGGGCGCTTATTGCGCGCCTCAGGGAACTCATCCCCCGCCAGATGTTCGAAGTGCCCGTGCAGGCTGCCATCGGCGGCAAGGTGATCGCCCGGGAGACCATCCGCGCCATGCGCAAGGACGTGCTGGCAAAGTGCTACGGCGGCGACATCACCCGGAAGCGCAAACTGCTCGAAAAGCAGGCCGAAGGCAAGAAGCGCCTGAAGAAGGTGGGCCGGGTGGACCTGCCGCAGGAAGCATTCATGGCCGTCCTCCGCCTCGAGCGCGACTAGCCAACAGGAGATGCCCGCCACCGGGGCCCCACGGCCCGGATCCGTCTCACGACGGAGCCCGTTCGCCGGGCTCAGCCTCTTCTCCGAGCCACTCTACCGCCGACTTTGGACCGGCGGCGTCCTCATCTCGCTGGCTTCCTTGGCGGAACGGCTCTCCACCAGCTGGCTGGTGCTGGTCGAGACCGACTCGGTCCTTGCCGCGGCATCAACTTTGGCGGTGCGCAGCGCGCCGGGCCTGCTCATCGCGCCGTTTGCCGGCACCATCGTGGACCGCTTGCCTCGGCACAAGGTCCTCATGGCCGCGACCCTCTGCCAGGCCGCCGCCGTGGCCCTGATCGGCCTGGTGGCTGTGGGAGGGATCGGCTCGGCGTGGTCCGTGCTGCCGCTCGTCGGGCTTGTCGGAGTGGCGAACTCGTTCGGTGTCCCTGCTACATATGCCCTGACCGCAGACGTCGCAGGCAGTGGGAAGGCCATGTCCGGCATCGCCCTGTACTCGACGGGCGGTCGGGCGGTCGGGCTGCTCGGCGCGCTCGCCGCCGGGCTCCTGTCCGACGCCGCTGGCGCGGCGCCAGCCCTGTTTGCCTCCGCGGGGGTGTTCGTGCTCGCCGCGCTCGTGCTGGGGACCGTGGCCGCGCCCAGAGCGGCCCCAGAGCTCCGACGGGTCGGGTTCCTCGCCGAGACCGCCGGCTCCTTCAAGGCCATGTCCGGCATGCCGGCGGTGGTGGCCCTGCTCATCATGGCGATGTTCGTCGAAATCTTCGGCTTCGCCTACAACGCCGTCCTCCCGGCTGTCGCCAGGGACGTGCTCCACGTGCAGGCCACAGGCTATGCCAGCCTCACGCTGATGGCCGGCGCAGGCGCGGTCATCGGCGTGGCTGCGCTGTCGCTGCTTGGGGACCACCCGCGCAAAGAGGCGCTCGTCATCGGCGTGACACTGGGCTTCGGGGTGGCCCTTCTGGCGTTCGCAGGCTCGGCGTGGCTGCCGCTCTCGCTTGTCATCGTGGCCTGCATCGGCGCGATGACGGCAATGTTCGATGCGCTGCAGTTGACGCTAGTCCAGGCGAATGTCCCGGACCAAATGCGCGGGAGGGCCGTCGCTGCCTGGGTGTTCGCCCTGGGCTTCGGGTGGATCGGTCACCTTGCGCTGGGTGCGATGGCCGAGGGCGCCGGCGTGAGGTGGGCGCTGGCTGCGAGTGGCACGATGGTGCTGCTGACCGGACTGGTCGCGCTGGCCGTCTTCAGGCGGGTGC
>CAYWBD010000105.1:0-2006 GCA_964456315.1 uncultured Thermoflexus sp. | reverse complement strand
CGGCGGTCGCCAGCACCGCGAGCACTGCGAACAGCAGCCGCTTCCGGTACGGCGTCAGGTAAGTGGCGAAGCGGCCAACGATCTTGCCGTTGAACGCCTCGCCGAAGACCTGCTCCCCCTGCGAACGGCGGGCAAGCGCGGCGGCGCGGCGGCGGTTCATCGCCTCCTGAGGGCCAAACCTGGCTTCACGCGTGGCCACGGCTAGGTCGCTCCCTTTCCATCGGGGCCTGCATTGGGCCCGGGACCGTCGGGCGGCCCACCGGCGGTGCGAGTGCGGTCGGGCCGGCGCTCCGCGGGTGAGCCGTTCGAGCCCGGGTGGAGGCCGGCCAGGGCATCCATCTCACGGGAAGGCTTTATTTGCAACTCGTAAAGATCTCGATACCGCCCGCCAAGCGCCACAAGCTCCGCGTGGGAGCCGCGCTCCACGATGTGGCCCTTCTCGATGAAGATTATCTCGTCGGTGTGCATGAGCGACGTCAGGCGGTGGGAAATGATTATCACCGTCGTGGTCTTCATCGTGTCTTTCAGCGCCGACCTGATCCGGTTCTCGGTCGCGGCGTCTATCGCCGCGGTGGAGTCATCGAAAATCAGGATCGCCGGGTGGAGCATCACGCTCCGGGCGATGGACATGCGCTGGCGCTGCCCGCCCGAAAGCGACACGCCCCTCTCTCCGACAACCGTGTCGTAGCCGGCAGGCAAGCGCTTGATGTAGTCGTGCAGCTGTGCACGAGTCGTCGCGCTCTCGACTGCGAGCTGCGTCACTGCCGGGTCCCCGTAGGCAATGTTGTCCGACACCGTCGTAGTGAACAGGAACGTGTCTTGCTGCACCACACTGATGGCGTGGCGGAGCGAATCCAGCGTGACGTCGCGGAGGTCCTGGCCGTCGATGGTGATCCGGCCCTTCGTCACGTCGTAAAACCGCGGGATGAGGTGGGCGATCGTGGACTTCCCGCTGCCGGGCGGGCCCACGAAGCCGATGGTGTGTCCGGGACGCGCCTCAAAGCTGATGCCTTCAAGGAACCTTTCGCCGCGGAACCCGAAGTGGACGTCCTCGAACCGCAGCACTCCGCTCTTGACCTGGAGTGGCCGTGCGTCGGGCTTGTCCTCAATGTCGGGGCGGAAGTCCAGCAGTTCAAACACCCGTGCGCCGGAGCTTGAGGCGCGTGCGTACGAGTTGACCATGAAGCCAAGCTGCCGCACCGGGTTCATCATCAGTCCCATGAAGATCATGAACATGGTCAGCTCGCCGACCGTAAGTGTGCCGTCGATGACCCGCAAGCCGCCAAACCACAACATCGCCGCCCAGGACAACAGGAAGAAGTAGCCGATCACGGCATCATTCGCCACACGCACGCCAATGGCCCGTTCGGTACGCCGCAGGGCGTCTTCAGAGATGCCGTCAAACTTCCTGATCTCGTGGTCCTGGGCCGCAAACGCTCGGACGACCCTGATGCCGCCCAGGTTCTCCTCCATGGCGCGCGTCAGGATGCCCAGGCGCTCCTGTATGTCGTCCGACATCGCCCGTAGTTTCAGGCGCGCCACCACGGCCCGCCACGCGACGAACGGCACGAAGGACAGCGCGACCAGCCCCAGGACCGGGTCCGCGCTTATCAGGACCACAGCTCCCGCCGACACAAGCAGCAGGATGAACACGGTCCTGAACACCCCGCCGGGGTAGAACTGGCGGACAAACTCAATGTCGAGGATGCCCAGCGTCATCATGTCCCCGACGTGCGACTTATCGTGGTAGCTGAAACTCAGGCGCTGGAGCTTCTCGTAAAACTTCATGCGCAGGTCGTAGGCGACCTTCTGCGCAATTGTCTCCGAGTAGTTTGTCTGCGCCATGCCCATCAGGCCGCGCAGTACGCTGACGATCAGCAGCAGCCATGCCGTGCCGATCAGCGCGCGCCGGGCGTCGTCACGGGTCGCGGCCTCACCCTTGGCGAGTGCGAGGGCGTTGTCGACGGCGTCCCGGATCACGGTCGGGATCCAGAGCTGGAACGCGA
>CAYWBD010000104.1:0-3194 GCA_964456315.1 uncultured Thermoflexus sp. | reverse complement strand
GCAGGGAATCCTCCAGGGCCGAGTCCAGGAAGCCCGAGTAGGCGTCTATCGCCGGGTTGGCCCCTTTGCGTACGAGCATGGCCCCCATCGGAAGCCTGAGCGCGGGGTGCAGCTGCGCCCCTGTCGTCCCCTGGACGCAGTGCGCGGGCCAGGGGCCGCCCTGCGCCTTGAAGGAGGAGTGGTCTGCCGGGTGCCAGTCCAGCGTGGCGTACACGCGTGTGCCCGACGCCTTGAACTTGGCGGCGATGCCGCTGAGCGCCGCGCCGACGCTGTCGCCGCCGGGGACCGCTACGGCTCCGCCGGGGCAAAAGTCGTTCTGCATGTCGACGATGATGAGTGCGTCCGTGTCCTTAAGTTTCATGTGACCTTTCATGGTGCGCACGAGGCGCGAGGTACGGGTTAGTGCGTCTCTCTTGCCCGATGGTACTCGCAAGTCCGTGACCGGGCAGGACGCGCAGCGCATCCCCCAGTATCAGGAGCTTCTCACGGATGCTGGCGAGCTCAGTATCGCCGTCCCCACCGGGGAGGTCGTAGCGGCCGATGCTCCCTTTGAACAACGTGTCCCCGGTGAACACCGTGTCGCCGATGCGATAGCAGAGGCTGCCGGGAGTGTGCCCGGGTGTGGCGATCACCTGAACGATCAGTCCGGCGACTTCGAGGTGTTCGCCGCCGTTAAGCAGGAGGCCGGGCTCCGGAGGTACCTGGAAGTCGGTCAGGTGCGATGTGAGCCAGGCCGGAGGGTCCGCGGCCAGCGGCGCGTCCAGCGCACTGATTGCGAACACGCCGCCCATGGCGCCGATGACCCCCGCGACCCCGCCTGTGTGGTCTGCGTGCCCGTGTGTGCTGAGCAGGTACCGCGGGGTGAGGCCGCGGCTGGTGAGCTCCTGTGTGAGTCGCTCAGCCTGCGCTCCCGGGTCAATTAACAGGCAGTCTGCCGAACCGTCAGGGACGATGACGTAGCAGTTGGTGGACAGGGCGCCCACGACGATGGTCAGCAACTTCATCGTGCCATCGTACCGGTCGTTGGCGGAGAACAGACCCGTCAGGCGCGCTCAGACGCGGCCAAGCGACCAGTCGACGATGGCCCTGCCGTAGAAGAACGCGACCATGCCCCCGGCCACCAGGTAGGGCCCGTAAGGGATGACACGGGTCTTGTAGCCGAAGGCGCGCGCTCCAAGGACTGCCACCGCGACCAGGCCGCCAGTCACCGCGGTGAAGTAGAGCCCGACGAGCGTCTGCTGGGCGCCGAGCAGCGCCGCAAACGCGGCGGCCAGGTAGGCGTCGCCGTCGCCCATTAATGGCCGTCCCATGACCCGGCCAAGCAGGTGCAGACCGTAGAAGAAGCCGAATGCCCCCGTCGCTGCGGCAAGTCCGTCCCACCATGCCCGGCTGTCGGTGGCGATGCCGCCGGTGAGGCTCCAGAACGGCGAGACGGCCAGCGCGACCGCGAGGGTGGGTATGGAGAGCTTGAAAGGCAGGTAGCGGGTTTCGAGGTCTATTGCGCCCAGAGTGAGGAACGCAGCCACAAACGCGCAGGCAAGCACGGCTTGCGCGGGGCTTGACCCGTACTTGGCCCACACCAGCGCGAAGACGGCGGCTGTTGCGATCTCGAGGACCGGGTAGCGCAGCCGGTTGTTGGCAATGCGCATGCGCCGCGCCTTCCGAGCGCCCACGCCTGACAGCAGCGGCAACCACTCCCACCAGGCCAGCCGGCGCGGTCTGTCGGCGACGAACGGGCCGTCGAATTCAGGGTCAAGTGGGGGCAGTCGGTCAGCCGCGGCGTTCATCAACCCGCCGGCGAACAGCCCGGCTACCAGAGCAAGGATCGGTCCCATGGGCTCCAGTCCTGAAAATTGGCACGTTGCGCAGGAGCGCTGCACACTCGATTATCGGCCCGGAAGCGGCATATCGACTGTGTGCTCGCCCCCAGTGGCCAGGGACGAGACTGAGACTGTGTTTGGAGCCGCCGCGCCTGACGGGGTTGCGTCACTGCCTGGAAGCTGCCCTTTTTTCCGGCGGACGTGCTGTCGCTTCCCGTGCGCGTCCCTGTAAGCGGAACAGCGCGTTAAGCGCATCGAGCGGCGTCATCGAGTTGACATCGAGGGCGAGCAGCTCGTCAGCGACAGGGTCGCGTTCAGGCAGCAGCCGGAGCTGGGCCGCGCCGTCCTTCGCCGCGGGGACGCCGTGGCCCGAGCCTCGTTCGAGCTCGGCGAGGAGTTGCCAGGCACGGTTGACGACAGCCTGCGGGAGCCCGGCGAGGCGGGCGACGTGCACGCCATAAGAGCGGTCTGCACCGCCCGGCACGATGCGGTGCAGGAACACGACCTCGCCGCCTTCCTCGGAGACCGCCACGCGGTAGTTGGCAGCGCGCGGCAGCGACGAGGGCAGCGCCGTCATTTCGTGGTAGTGCGTGGCGAAGAGGGTCTTACATGAAGAGCGCGGGTTGTTGTGGATGTGCTCCGCGACGGCCCGGGCGATCGCCAAGCCGTCGTAGGTGCTCGTGCCACGCCCGATCTCGTCCAGGACAGCGAGCGACCGCGGAGTCGCCTGGTTCAGGATGGCGGCCGTCTCGACCATCTCGGTCATGAACGTGGAGCGACCACCGGCGAGGTCGTCGGAGAGGCCAGCGCGGGTGAAAATGCGGTCCACCAGCCCGATGTGCGCGCTTGCCGCAGGGACGAAGCTGCCGGTCTGCGCCAGGAGCACGAGAGTCGCCACCTGCCGGATGTAGGTGGATTTCCCTGACATGTTCGGGCCGGTGATGATGAGCAACTGCTCGCCAGAGTTTGACATCGCAGTGTGGTTGGGGACAAACCTGCCGGGGCCGAGGGCAGATTCCACAAGCGGGTGGCGGCCACCGTTGATCCGGATAGCGTCGCCATCGTCCAGCGTGGGCCGCACCCATCCCTGGGCCGAGGCGACCTCACTCAGGCTCGCGATGGCGTCGAGCTCCCCTGTGGCGCGGGCCGTGGCCATGATGCGCTCGGCGTTGGCGGCGACCTCCATGCACACCCGCCGGTAGATAGAGCGTTCTAGCTCGGCGATGCGGTCACGGGCGGAGAGGATCTTCGATTCGTACTCTTTGAGCGCCGGGCTGACGAAGCGCTCGCCGTTGACAAGCGTCTGGCGCCTCTCCCACTCTGCCGGCGCTCTAGACACGTTGGTCTTCGAGATCTCGATGTAGTACCCGAAGA
>CAYWBD010000103.1:0-7060 GCA_964456315.1 uncultured Thermoflexus sp. | reverse complement strand
GCGATGTCTGTGACGAGCAGTACCGAGTAGGGCTCGAGCAGCGGGTGCGTGATGGCGGGCCAGGTGAGCATGACCGCGCCGGTCTGGCCGGTTTCGACGGTGAAGTCGACGGTCTTGTCTGTGCCGGAGAGGGGAGAGAGGTACTCGGACCGGTAGCGCAGGCCCGTGCCTGGCTGCGCGGCCCAACCGGGGTTCGCGGTCGAGTGTGACGAGTACACGTCCAAGAACGCGCTCGGGAGCGGCGGCGGGTGCGGGCTGTCGAACACGTCGAAGCCGTCCACGGCGCCCGTGCCCGCGCCGATGGTCAGCCGGCCCTGGTCCTGGACGCCCGGCAGCGATGCGTCGAACTGGATGGCCCAGCCGTCTGGAGGGGGCGCGGCGTGGGCGGGTTGGCGGTCTGAGCTGATGAGCGTCGCCGCTAGCGCCGCCGCAGTCGCGCCGAAGAGGACGAGGAGCCGTTTCGCTCCTGCCTTGCCCCGGCGGTTGCCGTAAGGCGCGGAACTCTTCATGCGGCGTTCCTACCAGCAACTCGCCGGCTGCGGTGGGACATACCCGTCCGCCCAGCCATCGAGAGTGTCGATCATGAAGGCCTGCAGGAGGGTGTAGTAGGCATAGATGCCGATCGCCCTGCGAGCGTTTTCGTACGGGCCGCCGACGAGCTTCAGCGGCAGCGTCAGGGTCTGCAGGTTGAAGAGCATTCGGCCGTACTGGTTGAAGCCGCAGGAGAGGTAGTGGCCGGGCTTGTCGCTGACGACCGGAAGGCCGGCCATCCACTGCATGACGGGGAAGTAGTAGACGACCGACAGGACATCCGGAGTGAGGTCCGCCATGCGGGACGCCACGTCGAAGGCTTCGTCCACCATGCCGCTGCCCATGTTCCCGGTGGGTCCGGCCATCTGGAGCGCGGACCACCAGTTGGCGGCCGCAAACTGCTGCGTGGTGAGTGCCACGTTCAGCTTCAGGCTGCTCCAGTCCTCGATGATGTCCTTGATCTGGTCAAAGAGATCGACTCCCGTAGCTATAGCGTTGCCGATCTTGAAGCCGATCGAGAGGGCGGACAGGATGCCGCTGATGCTGAGCGAGATGCTGACACTGCCCAGCGAGAACATCTCACCGGTCGGGTCGGCCATGTTTACCGGGTCGTCCGCTGCGTACATGTAGCGGTGCAGCGTGCGCGGGTCGCCAGGCAAGCCCTCGAACGGGTCAGTGGAGATAAACCGGCCGGTGGGCGGCTGGTACCAGCGGGCGCGCAGGAAGGTCAGTCCTGAGGCGGCGTCGGATCGTTCGCCTGCGAACCCGTACGGGTTGACGGTGGCGCCTGTCCCTGACGTCGAGTTGCCGTAGGCGTCGTAGGCATAGGTGTCGGTCGGCGTGCCTGCCGAGTCGGAAAGGGCCCTCACGCTCCCAAGCGCGTCGGCGTGGTAGTAGCTGTCTGTGCCGCCGCTGCGCTGGCGCAGGAGGGACGCGCCATACGTGTACTCAGAGGAGATGGCTCCCGAGCTATCCAGGGCGGCCAGGATGTGCGAGAGCCCGTCTGTGCCGCGCGGGTCGTTCAGGTAGCTCTCGGATGAGCCGCCGGCGGTGCGGCTGACCAGGTCCCCGGCAGCGTCGTACGCGTACCCTGTCTCGCTGGCGTCCGGCGCGACGTGCTTCACCATGCGCCCGAGGGCGTCGTACTCATAGGTAAAGGACGCCGGCGAGCCGCCAGGCGTACGGCTCGTCAGCTGGCCTTTGGCGTTGAAGCCGAAGGTCTCGGCGCCGGCAGTGAGCAGCCGGTCGTTGGCGTCATAGGTGTAGGACGTGACGACTCCGTTGCGGTCCCTGGTGACGCGGTTGCCGACGGCGTCATAGGTGTAGACGTGCGTGTTGACGTTGACGCCGATAGTCTCGGTCTCGGTGAGCAGGCGACCGAGCGCGTCGTAGGTGTAGTCGACGACGCGGCCAGCGGGCGCCTCGGTCATCTGTGTCCGGCGGCTCGCGGCGTTGTAGACGTAGTCAAACTGCGCCAGTACTGGAGCGCCTCCGGCGGCGGTGTGCTGGACGCGCGTCAGGCGGTCTCGGGAGTCGTAGGCGCGGCGGTCTTCGAGGGTGTTCGGGTAGACGGTCTTCGTGAGGCGGCCTGCGGCGTCGTAGGTGTAGGCGGTGTTGCCGGCATCGGGATCAGTGACGCTGGTCAGGCGGTTGGCGGCGTCGTAGGCGTAGGTGGTGGTCCGCGTGAGCGGGATGAGCCCGACTGTCAACTTGACCGAGGTGCGGTTGCCGTTGGCGTCGTAGGTGTAGTCGACCTTGGAGCCGCCGGGGTTGGTGACCCGTGTCAGGCGGTCCCGGGCGTCGTAGGTGTACTGGGTGACCGCGCCTGCGGAGTCCGTTGCTGTGGCGATCTGGCCTGCGGGCGTGTAGGTGTATGCGGCGAGGCTGATCGCGCCCTGCTTTGCCTCGGTCACGCGGTCCATGAGGTCGTACGTGTAGGTCAGGTTGACGCCGTTGAAGCCGGTGCGGGAGACCATGTTCCCGGCGGCGTCATAGGCGTACGACTCTGACTGCCCAAGCGGGAGCGTCTTCTTGGTCCGGCGGCCAAGCTCGTCATACTCGAAGTCCGTTGCCCTGCTTAGCGCGTCGAGCTGTCCGGTCAGCCTGCCTAGCGGGTCGTACGAGTAGCCTGTGACGCCGCCAAGCGGGTTGGTGACGGTAGCCAGGTTGCCGGCTGCGTCGTACGTGAACTGCGTCGTCTGGCCCAGTTCATTCGTTCGAGACGCGATGCGCCCGTTCGCGCCGAAGGTCTGGAGGGCCGTGGCTCCTCCAGGGAATGTGGTCGCCTTCGGCCGGGACACAAGGAACGAGGCTGCGTCATTCGTGAACGCGGTCGTGTTGCCCAGCGCGTCCGCGAGCGCTACCAGCCGTCCGTTCGAGTCGTAGGCCCGCGTCATCGCATTCCCGAGCGGGTCCGTTGCGGTGATGAGCCGCCCGGCGGCGTCGTAAGTGAACGTCGCGACGTTGCTGCGCGGGTCGGTCTGGGACACGAGCCGGCCGGCGGCGTCATAGGAGTTCAACATCTCCGCGCCGCCCGGGTACTGGACGCGTGTCACATTCCCGAACTCGTTGTAGTCGTAGAACGTTGTGCGGCCAGCGCGGTCGGTGGAGGCAGTCTTCCGGTCGCGGAGGTCGTAGCCGAACGCTTCGAAGAAGCCGTCGGGATAGGTAATCTTCGTAAGGTTCCCGCGCTTGTCGTACTGGAACGATGTCGTCCGGTTGAGGGGGTCCTTCTCGCTCGACTTCTGCCCGTTGGCGTCGTAGGTGAACACGGTCAAGCCGCCGAGGGGGTTTGTGAGGGTCAGCACCTTGCCTTCGGCGTCGTAGGTGAAAGAGGTCGTACGGGTGACTGTCACGCCGCCAACGAGCAACGACGTGGTTTGGGAAAGGACGTTCCCGTTCGCGTCGCGGGCGAACGTTTGGTCCTGCCCGCCTGTGGTCACAAGCCGAGTTGCCCGCCCGAACGAGTCGTAAGTGAAGTTGGTCTGTCCGCCTGCGACATTGACCTGGGCCATCCGTCCTGAGGTGTCATAGGCGTACTGGGCGACGGTGTTGCCGTCGGCGTCTGCCGTGGACAGCACGTTGCCCCGCGCGTCATAGCTGAAGCCGGTCTGTCGCCCATCGGGCCCGGTGACTGTGGTGAGCCGCCCGCTGGCGTACGAGTACCCGGTGAGGTTGCCTGTGGCGTCACGTTCACTTGTCAGCAGGTTGTTGGCGTCATAGGTGAATGTGCGCAGGTTCCCCAGAGCGTCTGTTTCGGTCAGCTGGTTCCCGCGGGAGTCATGTGTGTATGTGAAGCTGCGGACGCCGGAACTAGATTTGCTGATCCGGCCTCCGGCGCCGTATTCCAGGTCCGTGCTGACTCCGAGGCGGTTCGTGATCGTGGTCTTGTTGGCAGGGACGTCGATATCGATCTCGGTCCGCTTCCCGTCCGCGTCCTCTTGCGCCACGAGGCGGCCGGTGGCGTCGTAGATGTTCCTGAGCGGGACGTTGCCGAGCGGGTCTTTGATGGTCAGCAGGTAGTGCTGGGCGTCGTAGGTGTGCTCGGTCGCATTGTTGAGACGGTCTTTGGCGGTGACCAGGTCGCCCGGAGCGTTGTAGAGGTAGGTGCGGCTCGCCCCGTTCGGGTCGGTGATCGCCGTGATCCGGCCCTGGCCGTCGCGTGTGAAGCTGAGGGACGCGCCGGACGAGTGCGAGACGCCGCCCGCGCTGATGTTCAGCGCGTTGCCGTTGGGCTCCTCGATACGGTTGAGGCCGGACTGGATGTTGAGGTCGAACTTGCGGCCGTCGATGGTGGTGAGCCGGACGTTCGCGGGCTCGTACACGGCCCCGAACACTTCTTCCTCGCCTGCGAAGTCATAGACGTTGTCGTCCCCGTGCGGCCAAACAACCTCAGTGTTGCCGAGGATTTGGAGGCTGGCACCCGGCACGCCTCCGATTGGAGTGAATGAGGCGGTGCCGACGCACGCACCAGTGATCCCCAAGCCGCCGGAATTCATAATTCCCAGCGAGAAGCGGTAGAACTCGGCGTCCGAGAACCGAATCTGTGTGATGTGTGACGCGGTCGCATTCGAACCGCCCAGGCATGGCAGCGTCGTGCCCAAGAAGGACTGGCCCTTGAACTCCCACCCGTCGCCGGGCTTGCGGTTGTTCAGGTAGGTGCCGGACTTGACTACCTCCAAGTTCCAGCCGAACCCGAAATCGTCCTTGACCCCCCGCCGGCGGCTGTCGTAGGTGCGGATGATCGTGATCGGGATGCCGGAGACCGGCACTTCCATGTCCACGAAGGAGATCGTGAAGTTTCCAGGCTTGTTGTCGCCTGACAGGAGGACCTCGCGGAGCGCGGCGCTCTGGTTGCCGTTGAGGTCCGTGGCGACAATGCGTATCTGGTACAGCCCGTTCTCAAGGAGAGTGGTGTCAACGGCGCCCAGGCTGCCGCCAGTGACCGCGGCGAACCCGCTATCAACGGTCGTGAACGCGACGCACGGGACGTGGCAGAGCTGGATTTCGTAGGAGGCAAGAGAAGCGTCGTCTACCGTGCCGACGACTTGGACGAGCCCGGAGAGGTCTGCGTTCTCGGCCGGCGAGGTGATCGAGACGAGTGGCGGCGTGGCGTCAGCAGGCGGCGGGGAGAAGATGATCTCGCCGCTGGTCTTGGCGAACATGTGGTAGCCGCGCCAGGCGAGCAGCTGCTGCTGCGGGTTGGCGTTGGGGAGGACGGCGCTGTAGCCGCTGGCGGGGTCGTACCCGAACACCGGGCCGGCGATCCAGTCGGATGCGATGGCCGCCGACAGCGTCTTCGTCTGTCCGCCGCTCGAGAACGAGACCGAGGCGTCCGTCCAGTCAATGGGCGCGGGCCAGGGCGGGCCGAAGAGGTTCCAACCTGTCGAGAACGGGACGTGGTATTCCGAGGTCAGGCTGGCGATGTCGCCGCCGACCTGCACGGTGGCCGGCGACGGGAGCAGGAGCCAGTAGGCGTTGCCGGGCCCGATCGGACGGAACCCCGGTTCGCCTGGCGCAGCCCAGTTTGCGCCGGTGTAGGAGTAGAGGTTGAGCGGCGAGATGCCGGAGAAGACGGCGCCGGGCGTGCTGTCGGCCGGGATAAGCGGGACGGAGACTAGCGACCAGCCGGCGCCCAGGGTCCGCCCGAGTGTGACGGCAGCCGATGCTTGCCGTTCTTGGACCGGCACGGCGACGATGAGCAGGAACGCAAGGCCAAAGAGAAGCGCACACAGGCGCGCAAGCACCCGGGCTTGTCCCGCCGTGATGCGTCCGGCCAACCCAAAGAGCACACATGCCTCCAGCAAGGGCACAGAGGCCGTCGCAACGCCCGCGACTGAGGCAAGTGTCCTAGAGGCCACCGGCGGTCAACCTCCGGCGACAGGACTGTTGCACCGCCGACGGGCAATGTCAACAGAGCCGGTTCAGGACGTGCCGCCTCTCAACGAGCTCTTTGGCTCACGCATAGTCAGCTTCAGCCCAGGGGCAGCAAGGCGCGTACGTAAAGGCAGGTGAAAGCGCGTAGTAGCCCAATGCCCCGTCGAAGAGAGGTGGATTAGGAAAACTGGACAAGCCGGATAAGTGGACTCCATGCTCAACTGGGGCATGATGGCGCCCGTGAAGAAAGGATCAGGAACATGCCCAGGAGACCGCGCCGGAACCATGCACCAGTCTTCAAGGCGACGGTGGCGATGGAGGTGATCAAGGGGGAGCTGACGCTGGCCGAACTGGCCCAGCGCCACGACCTCCACCCAGACTAGATCGCCCGGTGGAAGAACCAGCTCGTTGCGAGGGCCGCCGATGTGTTTGCGCGCCTGGCTCGGCCCCAGGCGCCGCCGGTGGACCTCAAGGCACTCCACGCCAAGATCGGAGAGCTGGCGCTCGAAAACGACGTTTTAAAAGGCGCTCTCAACAGGGCGGGACTGCCGGTCGCAAGGCGATGATCGACCGCGCACACAAGCTGACGCTCTGCCGACAGGTCAGGGCCCTCAACGTCAGCCGGGGCAGCGTGTACTACCGGCCCCGTCCGGTGAGCGAGGCCTGCTTGAGGACGATGCGCCGGACCGACGGGCTGCACATGGAGTGCCCATTCGCTGGGAGCAGGTTGCTGCGGGACCTCCTGCACCAGGAGGGGGTCTGCGCCAGGGGCAGGCATGTCGCAACGCTGTTGCGGCGCATGGGGGTGCAGGCGTCCTACCGCAGGCCCTGTACGAACTGCAGGTGTCCAGGCCACCCCGTCCAGCCATATCTGCTCCGAGGCATCGCCATCGACCGCCCAGACCAGGTCTGGGCCATGGACATCAGCTACATCCCGATGGCCAGGGACTTCGTCTTCCTGGCGGCGGTGATGGACTGATCCAGCCGCAGGGTCTTGGCCCGGCGCGTGTCGGTCAAGGCGGGCTCAGGCTTCTGCGTAAACGCGGTGGAGGAGGCGGACCTGGCATGGGTCCAATCTGTGTGAACGACAAACTAAAAGCGTTCCTTCCCGGTCATTCAGTGGTCAAGACGGGAGGCAGCCATGCAATAAGCT